>JAEWIK010000128.1 GCA_023387135.1 Actinomycetes bacterium
CTGCAGCGCGTCGGCCTGAGAGAACGCCCGGAGACCAGGGTGCTCGACATCGGCGTCGGCAAGCAGCAACTCGTCGAGATCGCCAAGGCCCTCGCCAAACGCGTCCAGTTGCTCATCCTGGACGAACCGACTGCCGCCCTCAACGACGACGACTCCGACCATCTGTTGGGCCTCGTACGGGCGCTGCGCGACGAGGGCGTCACCTGCATCATCATTTCCCACAAGCTCGGCGAGATCTTGCGCATCGCGGACAGGATCACCGTCATCAGGGACGGACGCGTCATCGAGACGCTCGACGTCAATGCGGGCGGCGTCACCGAAGAGCGCCTCATCAAGGGCATGGTCGGACGGGAGATGAACTCCCGTTTCCCCGACCACACCTCGAAGGTGGGGGAGGAGATCTTCCGCGTCGAGAGCTGGACCGTCCATCACCCGATCGACGCCGGCAGGAAGATGGTCGACAACGCCTCGCTGGTGGTCCACGCCGGCGAGATCGTCGGGCTCGCGGGCCTCATGGGTTCGGGACGCACCGAGCTCGCCATGAGCATCTTCGGCGAGACCTACGGCCGTGAGATCTCCGGCACCGTCTATCGCAACGGCAAGCCCGTCAGCACCCGCACCGTCGGCCAGGCCGTCAGTCACGGCATCGCTTACGTCTCCGAGGACCGCAAGCGCTACGGCCTCAACCTCATTCAGGAGGTCAGGGCGAACATGACCGCCGCGGCGCTGTGGAAGGTGTCGAACCGCGGCATCATCGACCCCAACGTCGAGGTCACCGAGGCCAACCGCTTGCGACGCGAGCTCATGGTGAAGACTCCCACCGTCGAATCCCTCGTGAACAAGCTGTCGGGCGGCAACCAGCAGAAGGTGTCACTCGCGAAATGGGTGTTCACCGATCCCGAGGTGCTGATCCTCGACGAACCCACCCGCGGCATCGACGTCGGTGCCAAGTACGAGATCTACACGATCATCGATGCGCTCGCCGACCAGGGCAAGGCCGTCTTGATGATCTCGTCCGAGTTGCCAGAGCTGATCGGCATCTGCGACCGGATCTACACGCTGAACGAGGGGCGTATCACCGGCGACGTCAGCCGGGCCGACGCCACCCAGGAATACCTCATGACACTCATGACCCAGGAAGAGGGAGCCCAATCATGACCACCCTAAGCACCGTTGAGGAAGCCCCCTCGGGCAAGCTCGGCATCCAGGAATCGCTGAGCGGCAACCTGCGGCAGTACGGCATCATGGCCGCGCTCGTCGTCGTGATGATCGTCTTCGAGATCCTCAGTGGCGGCAGGTTGCTGCAGCCCGGGAACGTGTCGGCGCTCATCGGCCAGAACGCCTACGTGCTGATTCTGGCGATCGGCATGGTCATGGTCATCGTGGCCGGGCACATCGACCTGTCGGTCGGGTCGCTGGTCGCCTTCATCGGCGGCGTCCTCGGCTGGGCCATGTACCACTGGAACTGGCCCTGGCAGGCGGCGATCATCCTGGCCCTCGTCCTCGGCCTGGCCGTGGGTGCGTGGCACGGGTTCTGGGTCGCGTACGTCCGCATCCCCGCGTTCATCGTGACGCTGGCGGGCATGCTGATGTTCCGCGGCCTCGCGATCGTCATCGCCGGGTTCACCATGGCCGGCTTCAACCAGGGCTTCGTCGACATCGCCTCGGGTGGGTTGCCGCAGCTTCCGTTCGTGGCGGCCGACCAGAAGATGGACGTCATCACTCTGGTGATCGGCGTCATCGCCGTGGCCGGGCTGGTGTGGTCGCAGCTGCGCGCGCGGGCGTCCAAGGTGAAGCACGGCATCGAGCCCGAGCACGCCGCCGTCCTCATCACGAAGCTCGTCCTGATCTCGGTGGCCATCCTCGCCCTGGCGGTCCTGTTGGCGCTGAGCGCCGGCGGCACCCCGATCGTGCTGGTGATCGTCGCCGTCCTGATCTTCATCTACAGCTTCGTGCTGAACCGCTCCGTCTTCGGACGTCACATCTACGCGATCGGCGGCAACCTGAATGCGGCGATCCTGTCGGGCATCAACACGGCGAAGACCAACTTCCTCATCTTCATGAACATGGGGTTGTTGGCCGCCGTCGCGGCGATCATCGTCACCTCCCGCGCGAACGCGGCGACGTCGACGTCCGGCCAGAGCTACGAGCTGGACGCGATCGCCGCCTGCTTCATCGGCGGCACAGCCGTCACCGGCGGCATCGGACGCATCTCCGGCGCCATGGTCGGCGCCTTGATCATGGGCGTGTTGAACATGGGCCTGTCCATCATCGGCGTCCCGTCCGCGTGGCAGCAGGTGGTCAAGGGCCTGGTGCTGCTGGCGGCGGTCGCCTTCGACCTGCTCTCCAAGCGCCGCGCCAAGGTCGCCTGACGCGGTTCCTCAGTCCCTAGCGTGTCGAGAGTCCGGTAAGGACGAGGCGGGCCCCACAACCGAGCGCGTGGGGCCCGCCTCGTCCGCGGCTCGTCAGGCCTTCTGCTCGGCGGACGAGGTGGTGTGCACGACCTGGGACGCCGCCGGACGGAGCGGCACCACCTCCCGGGTCGCGGACGCGGCGGTCGCCAGCGCGAGCAGCGCGGCGAACAACACCAGGAACGCAAGGAGTGCCATGATCGGCCGGCGCACCGGCTGGATCGGCCACTGCAGGTTTGCTCGCGAGGTCCAGTGCATCATCCCTCCCCACCACTCGGTCACCCACCACAGGTGTGCAGCTACCTGGCCACTATGCGCGCCGCTCGGGCGCCGATCAGCGTTGAAGACCCTCGACTACGTCACCTGAGTTGCCCGACTACGTACCCCCGCGGTCAGTTGACCGCTCCTGTACGTACTCGCGCACCCTTCCTGCGTCAGGTAGGTGGCCCTGGAAAGGGAGCAGGGGAGACGTCCATCGGCGGCGGCCGACGCAAGGAACGCGCGGCGTCGGCCTGATCGGTTACGGGGTGAGTCAGAACACGAACAACAGCAGCACGATGATGACCACCAGCGGCAGGAACACGGCGACGAGGGTCCGCGGCTCCCAACGTAGGTTGTCGCG
>JAEWIK010000129.1 GCA_023387135.1 Actinomycetes bacterium
CCCTGACCGCGCTCTACCTCACCTTCTGGTGAGCCGGGCCGACAGGACCGGGCGCCGTCAGAGGCTGCGCAGCCAGCGGCGGACGGCCCAGGTGGCGCGGACGTCGTCCTCGTTGTACTCCAACACCCTGGTGCGGGCATGGTCGCGCGCCTGCGCGCTCTCGCCGCTCACAGCGTCGGAGAACCAGCGCATGCTGTTGAGGCCGCCCGGGTCAGGGTCCCGCCACGAGAAGCCTGCACCCGCGGTGGCGACCACCTTCAGGCCCAGCCCGTTCGTGCCGAAGAACTGCTGCCTGACGATGGGGAACAGGTCGACGAAGCGTGACCTCGCGTACTCCTTCGCCCACGACAGGACCGAATCGCCGCGGGCGGCCAGCCCGTCGATCTTCCGCAGCTCGTAGTCGGAGTAGTGGTAGACGCGTGCGTCGGTGCCCTCCACCCGGTGCCGCAGCCAGTCGAGGGCGCGGTGGGCGAGGGCGAGCTCGTCGCGGTCGTCGAGCGAGCGGAACTCGCTGAACTGCTCGTAGTGCTGGCCGTCCGGCTCGTCCACCCAGAAGCCCCAGAGGTAAGCCCTGCCGTCGCTCGACGTCTCGATGTCGAGGTCGATCTCCAGCGGGGCGCCCGGCACGTCGACGGGACCGCTCCCGGTGCGTTCGAGGGTGATGCCGTCGAGCACGAGCTGCGACCGCCGCTGGGCGAGCCGCAGCCTGTCCTCGGCGCCCCGGCGGTGGGTGATCCTGTCGAGGTAGCCGGGCATCAGCTCGTCGAGGTCGGCGGACGCCAGGTCGTTGACAGTCAGCACCCCCGCCTCGCGCAGCACGGCGATCTCGTGGACGTCCAACGGCGACTTGCTGATCCGCAGGCTCAGGTCGTCGGGGTCGAGCCGGTCGAGGCAGACGCCCTTCCACGCGCAGATCTCGCACTCGCTGGAGTAGATGGGGCTGAGGGCCGGGGGATCGAGCGGGCCGGCCGCCGCTGCCTGTTCGGCGATGGCCAGCCGGCGGGCGAACTCGATGTCGTAGCGGGTGAGGGGGCTCGTGGTGTCGTGGTCCTCCTCGGGCACCTGGCCGCCCGCGAGCCCGACCGTCGGCTCGTCGAGCCTGAGCCAGACCGCCGGCTGCGAGAACGCGTCCACCTCGTCCACCCCGACGACGATGCCGTACGCGCCGCTGCGCGGCGCCTGCCCGAGGGACTCGAGCATCCTGTAGTAGTGCGCGAGCTGCAGGGCGTACCGCCACCTGTACTGCCAGCGGTACCTGAAGCCGGGCACGTCGTCCGGCGAGCCCAGCGCCTCCAGGCGGGAGATCCTCGCGACGCTGCCGTCCTTGCGCCGGTCGAGCAGCTTGAAGCCCCTGACGAGGCCCGGCACGTACCCGCCCGCGGGGTCGCGGACGAGCAGGTTGGGCCTGCCCGAGCGGTGATCCACCGAGTGCAGCATGCCGGCGGTGATGACGTCGGCGCCGTCCGCCATGGCCTGCATGCACGCCGTCCGCCTGGCGTCGGGGTCGGTGAACAGGCCGCGCAGGTCGACCACCCTGCCGTCGCCGGCGGCGATGGCGTCATAGGCGGCTGTCACGCGGTCCTCGGACTGTGGCACGCGGGGCGCCGGCGGTTCGGCCCTGGGCGGGAGCACGAGCCCCGGATGGAACTCGTTCATCGTCCTGACCGCGCAACTGCGGGCGGCGTTGGAGCGCAGCAGGACCATCAGGCCCACGCCCGGTGCAACGCGACGATGCCCCCGGTGAGGTTCTTCCAGCCGACCCCGCGCCAGCCTGCTGCATGCAGCTTGGCCGCGAGAGCGCGCTGGTCGGGCCAGGCGAGGATGGATTCTCCGAGGTAGTCGTAGGCGCTGGCGTTGCTGGAGGCCAGCGCGGCGACCTTCGGCAGCACTCCGAGCAGGTAGCGCTGGTAGACCTCGCGGAACGGCTTCCAGGTCGGCGTGGAGAATTCGCAGATGACGATCCTGCCGCCGGGGCGGGTGACCCTGAGCAGCTCGGTGAGGGCGGCGTCGGTGTCCTCGACGTTCCGCAGCCCGAAGGAGATCGTGACGGCGTCGAAGACGTCGTCGTCGAACGGCAGCGCCAGGGCGTCGGCGTTGACGAAACGCAGGGACGGGAACCGCTTGCGGCCCTCCGACAGCATCCCGAAGCTCAGGTCGGCGGGGACGACGAACGCGCCTGCCTCGGCGAAGGGAGCCGACGACGTGCCGGTGCCGGCAGCGAGGTCGAGGATGCGCTGGCCGGGCTTCGGGTCCACCGCCGCGACCACCTGCGTGCGCCACGCCCTGTCCTGGCCCAGCGACAGCAGGTCGTTCATCAGGTCGTAGCGGCCCGCCACCTGGTCGAACATGGCAGCGACGTCGGCGCGCCTCCGGTCGAGGCCCGCGCGGGTGTCGTTTCTCTGCACGGCGACAAGCCTGCCACGCGGCTGCGACAGGGGCGAACTATCCGCCCTGTTGACCGCGTCCTTCGGCGGTCACGGGCGGGGCATTCCGGCGTCCCGGCCGGCCGACGTCGCTCAGGGATGACCCGATGCGGCATCCGGCCCACCTGTGAGAGAGAATCGCCCTCGTGGCAAAACGAACGCCGGTGCTCAAGGTCACCGCACTCAAGAAGTCTTTCGGCCCGGTGGTGATTGTCGACGGCTTCAACCTCGAGGTCCATGCGGGTGAGGCGGTCGCCCTCACCGGACGCAACGGCGCAGGCAAGTCGACGATCCTGCGCTGCCTGGTCGGCGCCGACAGGCCCGACTCCGGCACCGTCGAGGTGAACGGCGTCGCGGTCAACGAGACCAACCCGCAGGTCCGTCGGGGCGGCGCGCCGGGGGTCGCCGCCCGCGCCGTCATCCCCGCC
>JAEWIK010000136.1 GCA_023387135.1 Actinomycetes bacterium
ACACGGAAAACAACGCGGCGGAGGGGTGAGTCCCCGGGTCCTCGTTGGCGGGGACTCACCCAGCCAGGTGGGCCGCCGTCAGTCCTGGGGGTCCAGGCGGCGACCGTTTCCCGCGGGTCCGTCGAAAGGTCCGGGCGGGACGGGCGAGGTCGGGCCCATCAGGTCGGTGGGCAACGGCGTGGTCGGGATGTCGGGCCCCGGAGGAGTCGGCAGGTCGGGACCACCGGGCGTCGGCAGGTCGGGTTGCGGCGGCGTGGGCACGCGCGGCGGTGACGGCGGCTGCGGTCCCGGGTCGCCCGGCCGCGGTCGCGGCGGCTCAGGCATCGGCGGTTCCCCGTAGTCGGACGGCCGGTACTCGGTGCCGTTGGGGCTGTCCCCGAGCAGGACTGAACGGCGAGCGAGGTAGTCGTCCACGTCGATCTCGGAGCGGGCGAGCCGCTCGTCGAGCAGGCGCAGGGCCTCGAACGGCGGACGCGGGCCGTGGTGGTGCCTGGGTCCGCCGGGCATGCCGGGGCCACCGGGGCCCCAACCCCCGCGGCCCCAACCCCCGCGGCCTCCGAAGCCCTTGCCACGTTTCTTGAACAGGGCCATCACGAAGAAGGTGATGGCGACGGCGACTGCGAGGCCCAGTGCCAGGCAGAACAGCCCTGAGATGAGCCCGAAGAACGGGTGAAAGCCCGGCATATGGCGCATGGATCCTCCTGGGTCCGGTGGGCGGAGGCGGTCCGGGATACGAACCGCATGAAGCCTGCCTCCATGATGCGCTTCCGGGCCAAGGCCGGCGCTGTCGCAAACCTGTCTATCTGCTGTGACCGGGATCGATTCCCCTCGTGGGGACCGCCTCGTCAGGCGGCGAGCAGCAGTTCGATCGCCTGCGCGACGCCGTCCTCCTCGTTGGTGGAGGTCGTGTGGTCGGCGACCGCGAGCGCCTCGGCGACAGCATTGCCCATGGCGATGCCGATGCCGGCCCACTCCAGCAGTTCGATGTCGTTGCGGGCGTCCCCGAGCGCCATGACGTTGTGCGGTTCGAGGCCGAGCCGCGCGCACACCTGCGCCACGCCACTCGCCTTGGTGACGCCCGGACCCTCGATCTCCAGGAACGGGGCACCGGAGGTGGTGGCGTGGAAGCCGTTCAGCCCCGACGCCGTCAGCACCGCCAGCATCTCGTCGGGCGAGGCGCTCGGGTGCCTGACGGCGAGCTTGAGGATCGGTGAGCCCACGAGTTCGGCGCGGTCGACCAGCCGGTAGGTCAGCGGGAAGTGCAGGCGTTCGTACTCGGTGACGAGCTCGGCGTACCCGTCCTCGACGTAGTGGACGGTCCCGTGGTCGCGGACCGCCTCGAAGCGGACGCCGTGCAGGGCGCTCGCGAGGTAGTCGGTGATCTCGACGGCGGTGTGGGGTGGCAGCAGGTCCTCGAAGAGGATCTCGCCGGTCGACAGCCTGACGCCCATGGCGCCGTTGCTGGCGACCGCGTAGTCGATGCCCGTCGGAGCGAGCAGCGTGGGCAGCCCGCCGGGATAGCGTCCGGTCGCGACGACGACGCGAATGCCGGCGTCGTGGGCGCTCTGGATGGCCTCCAGCGTGCGGACGCTGATGGTCTTGTCGTGCCGCAGGAGGGTGCCGTCGAGATCGGTGGCGATCAGCTTGATCGGTGCCGGGGCCCTCACGCGCGGCTCTCTTCGGAGACCCGGCGGCGGCCCTGGAAAGCCCTGCCGAGGGTCACCTCGTCCGCGTACTCGAGGTCGCCGCCGACCGGCAGGCCGCTCGCCAGCCGCGACACCGTCACCCCCATGGGGATGAGGAGGCGGGAGATGTAGGTGGCTGTCGCCTCGCCCTCGAGGTTGGGATCGGTGGCGAGGATCACTTCCGTGACCGTGCCGTCGGCCAGCCTGAGGCAGAGCTCGCGGATGCGGAGGTCGCCCGGCCCGACGTTGTCGATCGGGGAGATCGCGCCGCCCAGCACGTGGTAGAGCCCACGGAACTCGTGGGTGCGTTCGATGGCGGCGACGTCCTTCGACTCCTCGACCACGCAGATCGAGGTGCGGTCGCGGCGCGGGTCACGGCACACCCTGCAGGTGTCCTCGGCCGAGATGTTGAAGCAGGTGCCGCAGAACCTGACCTTCTCCGTCACCTCGCGCAGCGCGTGCGCCAGCCGCTCGACGTCGGCCTTGTCGGTGGTGAGGATGTGGAAAGCGATGCGCTGGGCACCCTTCGGGCCGATCCCTGGCAGCCTGCCGAGTTCGTCGATCAGATCCTGGATGGGACCCTCGTACACAGTTCTCCTTGTCAGCGCGATGCTGCAGTGATCGACCCCGAGGCCTGCGCGTCAGCGACGGCCTCGACGTTCGAGCAGGGGGTGGTGTTACATCCCCACTTCGGGCATGGGGGGCATCGTCGCCTGCGCCAACGCCATGGCGCGCGCATTGGCGTCCCGCACCGCCGCGACCACGAGATCGGCGAGCGTCTCGGTGTCGTCAGGGTCGGCCGCCTCGGGCTTGATCACCAGCCCGACGAGTTCGCCGGTGCCTGTCACTGTCGCCTCGACGAGGCCGCCACCGGAGGAGCCCGTGACGTGCTGGTTGGCGAGTTCCGCCTGGGCACGCTCCAACTGATCCTGCAGAGCCTGCGCCTGGGCCATCAAGCCTTGGAGATCGAATCCGCCTGGATCGAACATGGGGCCTCCTTCCGACTGCCAGTAGCCTACCGGGCTTGTCCCACAGCCCCTGCCTGACGGGCTGCTACTCGTCGTCGATGAGCTGGGCGCCCAGATGCTTCTTCAGCAGCTCGTCGCCGGAGGCCTCGTCGTCCAGGGTGTCGTCATCGCGGCTCGGCTCGACCTCCGGCTCGCTCGGGGTGCCGGGCGAGTTGCGGGTGTGGAGGTTGTCCCTCGCCGCCTGGGCCGCCGCCGACCTCGACGGCGACGCGGGTGACGACGGTTCGGCGGGGGCCGGGGCCGCCGGTGCCCGCCCCACGGACGGGCTGCCGCCGGAGTCGACGATCGGTTCGATGTGCAGGGCGGCGCCGACCACCTGCTTGAGCGCGTCCCGCAGCACATCGGCATTGCTGCCGGCGACGAAGCTGTCACGGGCGCCGGGGTTGGCGAAGCCGAGGGTGAGCTTGCCGTCCCGAAGCTCGACGATCTGGGAGTTCTGGCTGAGCAGGATCCACGTGTAGCGGCGCCGGTTCTTGACGTCCTCGAGGATGTCGGGCCACAGCCTGCGCAGGTCGGCGGTGGCGAACCCGCCGGTGCGTGGGGCAGGAGCCGTCGCAGGGGCCGCCGGGGCGGGCTGGGCTGGGGC
>JAEWIK010000158.1 GCA_023387135.1 Actinomycetes bacterium
AGGAGGATGACCGTGCCTACTTCGTCCGCCTCAACGGCTCTGGGAACGTGATCTATCAGGGCTTGAGCGCGCGTGCCTTGGCGCTTGCTCGGGCGGCCCTTCAGGACCCCAGCTTCGACCTCGAAGCGGCCACGCGCGAGTACAACCGACGCAACTCTTCTGGCCGTGGGACGACCGCCAAGGATTGACCATCCAAACAGCTTGCCGCTCAGGTGATGGGGACCTCGGTGGGTGGCAGCGCTCGCTGGGTGTGATTCAAGACCAGCGCGCAACTTCAGCGCGTGGCGCAGGGCAACAAGATTGGGTTGACCGGGCGAAGTGGGTCGGGAACGACCCTTCAGTCGCTGCGGGGGTGAGCCTCAGGCAGCGTCGCAGATCGCGGCACGCGCTCAGGCGCACTGTCCGTATCGCGAGCGTTCTCAAGCCCACTCGCTCGAGCTTCGGGGAGGATTGTCACGTGACCGAAGGCGCCTTGACGATCGCCACCTGGCAGCGCACGTGCCTGGCAGCGTGGAGGTCCGACTCCGGTGACGCGTCTTCCCCAAGATCACAATACGCAGAGGGTGTCTCGCTCGGCTTGCACGACTTCCTCATGAATCATGTCGTCGGCCAAGAGGCTGCTGCCGCCGTGATCCATACGCTGCCGCGTGCCCTGTCGCAATGCGACTTGATGGACTTCGACACATGGGATGAGGGCATCTCGTACCTTTGCTGGCACATGATCGATCGTTATCACCGCATTCAACACGTGCTTGACCTATTAGTGGCTCGCGGGCACTTACCGATTCGTCGGCGCCCAGTGAGCCTGCTGGAAGTCGGATCCGGCCCCGCGCCGGCGACGTTCGCTGTTGCTGACTATTACGCCGCGCTGGACCTATGGTGCCAACAGACCCAGCAGCCGTATACACCCGGGCCGGACATCGACCCGCGAACGCTTGACCGTGGCGCGATTTGGAGTCAGCTCATCCACCACCTATCGGAGTCCACACTGCAAAACGCGCCGCAATCCTCAGCGCATCGGGTTTTCGGCACGGACTACGCGGATCTGCGCGGCTACTCGCCATGGCAGGTCCACCACTCCGCGCGCGAGTCGCAAGCGCGAGCCCTTCAGAGCGATTGGGACGCTGACGATGTTTGGATGGACCTCGCCGCAGCAAGACGGGAAGTGGCACTTCTAGGCGGCGGCCCACCCTCAGGGTTCGATCTGATCGTTATCGCCAACTTCCTCACTAACAAGGAGATGGCTGAGTCCTTCGCTAGGGAAATCGAAGAGCTCGCAACGTCGTTGACTCCGGGCGGCATTCTGATCTTCCTCGGGGGAACCGGAAAAGCGTACCCGGCTATCTGGGACCGAGTTGCGCGCGGCCGCCGTGTCGCGACGCTGAAACGGGTGCTCGATTTAGAAGAGGAAGCCCACAGCGAAAGCGTGGCTCACCAGAGGGTCGCCGACGCCATTCTTGGAAGCATCGGCTACCTCCGAGATCTTGCACCAGATGAGTACGCACGAATTGCCGATCGCCTCCCGCCCGATGTGGTTGCCGGCGATCCCGCTGCGCTCGCGTTCCCGCGATACCGCATCATGGCGTTCAAGCGCGACGGCAACCGCGTGATCTCGCGACGAGAGGCCGAGCGGATCCGGACTCGCCGAAGGCGGGCGGGCGATGGGGAAGCTCAAGTCCAGTGAGTGGGCGGACCAGCTCCCTTGTGCCGCACCTAGGACGGTCGATCGTGCGGAGTTGAGGCATGTAACGGGATCGCCGACAGTGTGAGGTTCGTCGGTGGCGAGGCGCGACGCATGAAACGATTGGCCGTGGTTTCGATTCGAGACGAGGAGTTCGACTGGGTTGGCACGCCTCAGCACCCCGGCGCTGGAGACCTGTCCCGGTTCCTGATCCACCTGACTCGCACCGAGGCAGACCTCGCGTCGATTGTGACTCAGGGAGTGATTGAGGCGCGCGGCGCGTATGGCGTCGCCAAGTCCAATCGGTTGCGCAGCGCCTGCCAGCGGGCTGTTTGCTTCACGGAAATGCCGCTTGCTGAACTGAAACGCATGGTGCCTCGGGGTCGACAGTACGGGATTGTGTTCTCGAAGGAGGAACTTCGCGCCCGCGAAGGCGCCCAACCAGTGTGGTACTTGAGCGATCCATCGCCGCAGTACGCAGCCATCCAAAGCCTTATGAACGCGAGCGACTCCAGCGACGACCCCGTCTGGCGACTCACACCGTTCGTGGAGGGAGTGCGCGACCTTGGTGGTGGGCGACCAAATGACTGGCGTTGGGAACGTGAGTGGCGAATGGTGGGCAACTTCCGGTTCGACATCAATCAGGTCGCCGCGGTTCTGGTGCCTGCACCAACCGGTGACTTCGAACCGATCAGAGACATCACGTTCGGCGGTCTGTATGTGACGCCGGACGGCGACTACTTCTGGACAGACAGTTTCGTCGATGCGACGGACGGCGCGATGGAGCTGTTGCTCGACCGGTTCCACTCGAACTGGACCACGCCTGACGACGCGCTGCTTCCTCTTGATCGTGAGGCGGAGTGGGGCTATGCCGAGTTGGTTGAGATCTATGACAGCGAAGATGCGGTCTGCCAGGAGTTCGAGGAGTTCCCCTTTGAAGTGCAGGAGGCCTTGGCAAGGGCACTGACCAACGAGGGGGGCTTGTGGTGTCGAGTCAGCGACGTTCACAATCTTCGGGACGACTCCGACCTGTGAGCCAACGCTTCGCTCTTGTCGGACGCTTACCGGGTTCCCGATCCTTGGCTACGCCCAATCCATATCCGGCGATGCATAGCGATATCGCACCTTCCAGTTGCGCCCGATGCGGTTCGGATCAGGTATTTTGGCCCGTGATACCGCAGGGATCATTCTGGTTGGGTGCCGCAACGTGCGCTCACGCCGCACCCGGCGCGGTCGTTGACGCTGAGCCATGAATGCTCGAGATCCGCTACGACGAACCGAGTCGGTCCTGGATGCGGTCGATGATCTTCGGGATGTCCTGCGCAAGTGTCTGGCGAACGATGGTGGCGTCGACGAGTAGGTAGCCGTGGGCGATGCGGTTACGCATGCCCCACATGAGGGGCCAGTCGGCGCCGAACAGGCGATCGCGCACGTTCGGTTCGAGGGTAGCGAGGGCTTCGACGCCGGCAGACAGGCGCATGCAGATGGCATCGATCACGATTTGGTCGTCGAGGTCGTGTTCGGCGTAGGCCAGCACGATCTCGAAGTGGGCGAGGGCGTCGCGCAGGATCTCGTCGGGTTGCCGGCTCACAGCGCGACCGCCTCGGTCAAGGCGCGGTCGCGGAACTCCGGACGCAGGACGCTGTCGGGTACCAGGTCGACCTTCGCATCGAGCAGGTCGCTGAGTTGCTGCTCGAGCGCGCCGAGCTGCATCAGGCTGAGTGGGGCCCCCATGGTGAACAGCAGATCGATGTCGGAGTCGTCGTGGTCCTGACCTGTCGCCACCGACCCGAACACCCGGACGTTGCTGCCGCCGGCGTTGGTGATGATCCGCCGGACCTCACCGGTGTGCTTGCGGAGGCGTCGGGCCAACGGAGAGGTGCCGTGGAAGTGCAGCAGCCGGGACACCTCGGGTTGGCTGCGTCCGATCTCGGACGCGATCTGGGTTTGGCTCATGCCGCTGGCCGCGGCTTGCCGGACGGCGCGGACGAGTTCGGCCCGCGCCTGAGCGACCGCATCATCGGTGCGGTGCGCAACCTCGGCGAGACTCGTCGGCACGCGACCAGTATAGCAAGTGCTATGGCTGCCGCGGAGTCAATCGAGATCGATGATCGGGGCGCCCTCGGCGTCCACAAGCAGAGCCAGCTTCTTGAGTGGTTCGCCGTCCAACGCGAGCCCTTCGATCTGAACATCGCCGCGCGCTGTGGTGATCGATGAGGAGTAGCGGACGTGGTGATGCCCGTGGAACCAGCAAGTGGCTTCAACTCCATCGAGGACGCGGCGGACTCGCTCCTGATGTGCGTCCGCCCGGCGTTGCGCCGACACCGGCCACCAGCTGTTGCGTTCCCACGGATCGAGGTGCTGCTGATAGCGCCGCCCGAGGAACTCGGTGCCCATGGGGACGTCGTGTGCCACGACGACATCAGCGGGGCCGGCGGCGATGATTGCGGCCACTTGCTTCTCGGTGACTTCTTCCTCGGGGAACCAGTCGACGCCCTCGGTTCGGAGGTGCTGGTCGACCGACGGTGCGCCTCCGATCCCGAGCCAGCGACTCGTTCCCCACGTCCAGCGATGGCCGACCGGGATCTCGCGGATGTGCTCGGCGATCATCCGCAGTCCGTCGTCCCCGATCGGTCGTTCGGCGAGAGAGGTCCAGTCCTCGTGGTTGACGGGGATGAACCACAGGTCGAGCCCGAACGTGGACAACTTCGACTCAACCTCGTTCAGGTACCTCTGGCCGGCGGTTGCACGCGGCCAGAACCCGAAGTCGCCCAGCTGGAGGATCAGGTCTGCAGCGAGCGCTTGGGCGTGGTCGATCACCTGGAGTGCAGCCAGCGTGTTCATGTGCAGGTCGCCCACCAGCAGGATGCGCTGCGGATCGGGCACGGTTTCCTCCTCGATCGAGCTGAGCCGAGCAACGCTACTCGCGACCGCCGACAACTCCCAGCGAGCGCATCGACTGAACGGGACGGAACAGACGATCGAGATCCATCGAGTTCACCCGGATGATCCGCTTGCCCGAGCGCACGGCGGGCAGTGCCCCGTCGATGATGCGGTGGCGGATGTAGTCGCGCGACACGTGGTAGCGCGCCGCGGCCTCCGCGATCGTCAGGAACTCGGACGGCCGATCGCTAGGCCTGGGCTGTGCGGTCATAGGTGGTCCTCCTCGTGTCGGTGGGGTCAGATGCCGATTCCGTAGCCGTGTGGCCGATCGAGTCCGGGTGGACGCATGCGCTCGTGGCGCTGGCCCATGCTCTCGGTGAACTCGACGGTCTCCCAGACCTCGCGAATCGGCTCTTGGCGTGGGCGGCGCTCGAGGCGGTACAGCAGGGCGGCCGCGGCGTGGTCGTCCGGCAACGGTCCCCGTTGCATCGCCCTGGCAACCAGCTCAGGCATGTCCTCGCCCTCGTGCGCCAGCGAGGCGAGCTTCGCCGCGAGGACGGGAGTTTGCGGGTCGTCGCGAAGCTGCGGAGCGAGCCGGCGTGCCACCGCCGTCCAGTGCCGCAGGGTCGGGCTGGACAGCCCGACGTGGTCGTCGAGGACGCGCTGCCAGCGGGAGGCCGAACCCGGCACCTGGGTCGGGCCGGTCGGGCTCAGGTCGTCCGTCGGCACTCCCATCGCCGCCCGCCACACCGAGATCTGTGCGACCAGCTCGGGGAACAGGTCGGTCGACAGAGCCTCCTGCCATCGGTGCTCGCTGGTCGCCGACGCCTCGCGCACCTGGGCGGCCAGGTCACGCACCAACTCCGAGCGGGACGCCAGGTACGGACCCCAGTGCGGGTGCTCGGCCAACCGATCAGGAA
>JAEWIK010000236.1 GCA_023387135.1 Actinomycetes bacterium
CCGACGATCGTCCAGCCCAGCAGGAGGTTGCCGGCGAAGATCGCCCACTGGTTCGACTTGCCCCTCGTCACGGCGATCGCCCACGGCAGCATGTAGAAGCCGGTGACCACCGCCACCACCCACGACACGACGAGCACCGGGGTGCTGACCGGCTGCTGGTCGGTGTAGGGCAGCACCATGCCCTGCGCCTGGGGCGCCATCTGGTACTGCGAGGCAGGGGTCACCGCCATCGGCGCGGGAGGCGCGTACGGGACGGGCAACGGCGCAGGCTGCGCGGGCCCCTCGGGCTGCGTCGGCTCCGGGCTGTAGACCGGGAACTTGTCGAACGGGTCGGGCGAGATCTCTGCCTGGTAGGGCGACTGACTCATGGTGAACCTCCAGGGGAAACCCTACGAGAGTTCGGCGCTTGCGGAGCCTCAGAGGCGCGCGGCGATCTCGTCCCCGATCACCGAGGTGGGACGCCGGGAGTCGCCACGCTCCGCGATGTCGGCGTCGACTGCCGCCTCGATGCGGGCGGCGTCCGCGGAGCGGCCCAGGTGGTCGAGCAACAGCGCCATCGACAAGATGGTCGCGGTCGGGTCGGCGAGTTGCTTGCCGGCGATGTCGGGGGCAGAACCGTGGACAGGCTCGAACATGGACGGGAAGGTGCCGTCGGGGTTGATGTTCGCGCTGGCGGCCAGCCCGATGCCGCCCGTGACGGCGGCGGCGAGGTCGGTGAGGATGTCGCCGAACAGGTTGTCAGTCACCAGCACGTCGAAGCGCTGCGGGTCCGCGACGAGCGCGATCGTGGCGGCGTCCACGTGGAGGTAGTCGGTGGTGACGTCCGGGAACTCCTCGGCGACCTTCTCGAAGGTGCGGTTCCACAGCCCGCCGGCGTAGACGAGCACGTTGTGCTTGTGGACGAGGGTGACCTTGCCCCGGCGCCTGGCGGCGCGGGCGAAGGCGTCCCTGACGACCCGCTCGACGCCGTGGGCGGTGTTGACGCTCACCTCGGTGGCGATCTCGTGCCGGGTGCCCGTCCGGACGCTGCCGCCGGTGCCGACGTACAGGCCCTCGGTGCCCTCCCTGACGACGACGAAGTCGATCGGGCCGCGTTCGGTGACAGACGGCGCGAGCGGCGTGGGGATGCCGGGGTAGAGCTTCGAAGGCCTCAGGTTGACGTAGTGATCGAAGGCGAACCGCAGCTTCAGCAGCAGCCCGCGCTCCAGCAGCCCGCTCGGGATCGCCTTCGACCCGGGGGCGGCGCCGACGGCGCCCAGGATGATCGCCTGGCTCGCCGCGAGCTCCTCCATGGTGGCGTCGGGCAGCACCTCGCCCGTCCGCTGCCAGCGCTCGGCGCCGAGGTCGTGGTGGACGAAGGCGAACGTCTCGTCGCCGACCGCGCGGGTGAGGACCTTGAGGCCCTCGGCGACGACCTCCGGGCCGATGCCATCGCCCGCGATGACTGAGATGACTGGCTTGCTGGGCTGGGTAACGGTCACGACAGGTGAGGGTACAGGAGCGGAGATAGCATGCGCTCATGTCTTTGTCCTTCGCGGTCACCCCCAACCGGCAGCCCAAGAGCGAGTCCGAGTTCGACGCCATCATGAGCGCTCCTGGCTTCGGTGAACACTTCACCGACCACATGGCTGTGGCGGTCTGGACGAGGGATTCCGGCTGGGGCGAGGCTCGCATCGAGCCCTACGGGCCCTTCCAGATCGACCCCGCGACGGCGGTCCTGCACTACGCGCAGGAGATCTTCGAAGGCATGAAGGCCTACCGCCACGGCGACGACTCCATCTGGCTGTTCCGTCCCGACGCCAACGCGCGCCGGCTCAACGCCTCCGCCCGGCGGATGATGCTGCCCACGATCGACGAAGCGGACTTCCTGAGCGCCATCACCGAGCTCATCAAGGCCGACGAGCGCTGGGTGCCGCGGGGTGCCGGCGAGATGAGCCTCTACCTGCGGCCGTTCATGTTCGCCTCCGAGGTGTTCCTCGGGGTGAGGGCGTCGTCGAAGGTGACCTTCTCTGTCATCGCCTCGCCGGTCGGCTCCTACTTCGCCAGCGGCGTCGAACCCGTCGACATCTGGGTGACCGACACCTGGGCGCGCGCCGGCGTCGGCGGCACCGGGGCCGCGAAGTGCGGCGGCAACTACGCGGCGTCCCTGATCGCGCAGTACGAGGGTTACGAGCACGGGTGCTCGCAGGTGCTGTTCATCGAGGCCGCCGGCAAGGACAGGGTCGAGGAACTGGGCGGCATGAACGTCTTCCTCGTCACGGCCGACGGACGCCTCATCACCCCGGAACTGACGGGCACCATCCTCGAAGGGGTCACCCGCAGCTCGATCCTCACCGTCGCCGAGGACCTGGGCCTGACCCCCGAGGAGCGGCGCATCGGCCCGGACGAGTTCTTCGGCGCCATCGCCGACGGCACCGCCGTGGAGGCGTTCTCCTGCGGCACGGCCGCCGTGCTCACCCCGATCGGCAGCTTCAAGACCGCCACGGCGTCCTACCCGCTGCCCAACCCCGCCGGCGAGCAGACCATGGCCATCCGCAACCGCATCCTCGACATCCAGTACGGACGCGTCCCGGACACCCACGGCTGGCTCCGCCGGGTGCTGTAGGTCGACTCCCCGACACGCATGGGCATGGCTCACTGTGCCGCGTGCGGTGAGCTGGACCTCGGGCATGGACGGCTGGCTCCCGTGCCCGCCGTGAGCGGGGTCCTGGGGGTGCGCTCGTGGCTGGCGCTTGTAAGTCAGTCGAGCCGGGCCTGGCCCGCACTTCCTTCCCTTCTGGCACCTCGGATCCCGGCACCGGACGGCCGGTACCTCAGGTTGCGTTCCCACCCGTACCCGCGGTCCACCTCCGCTCGGCCGTCAGGGCCACGTCGGAAGCACCAACGTCGTTGGTGGGCCTCGTGGTGGTGCGCGGAGCAGAGCAGGTAGCCGTCCTCGAGGTCGGTGGTGCCCCCACGGTTCCATGGGTCGGCGCCATGGTGCGCCTCACACCACGCCGGTGGCCGGTCACAGCCCGGCGCCACGCAGCCTCCGTCGAGGCTGGCGAGCGCGTCTCGTTGGTGAGGGCTGAACAGTCGCTGCGCCCTGCCGAGGTCGACGGGGACCGACGCGGCACCGAGGACGGCCGGCAGAAGACCGTGGGTGCACGCCAGGCGCCTCACCTCACCGGCTGACAACCGTTCGCCGGTGGCGAGGGTGGCGGCGGCAACGGCCGAGCGG
>JAEWIK010000223.1 GCA_023387135.1 Actinomycetes bacterium
TTTATTATCCTGGCGCCGACGCCCTCTTTGAACACCAGCGTGGTCGCGCCGATGGCGGCGCCGATGCTGAGCAGGTACCCCAGGGCGGCCTTGACCGGCACCCACACCGACCTGAACGCCATCATCAGCAGCACCAGCGACAGCCCGACGACGAAGATGCCGAACGGGATGAGGGCTTGTCCGAGCCTGGCCGTCACGTCGATCTGGGCGGCGGTGAGGCCCGTCACGGCGGTGTCGACGCTGTAGCGCTGCTGCCAGTCGTCGTGGCGTTCGCGGAGCGCCTCGACGAGGGCGGCGGTCTTCGGGTCGTCCGGCCCTGTCGTGGGGATGACCTGGATCATCGCGGTGTCGGCGTTGGAGTTGGGCACGGCGGCGGCGACCATCTCCACGCCGGGCATGGTCTCGATGTCGTCCCTGATCCCGTCGAGGATCGCCACCGGGTCGTCGGACTCCACGATCGAGCCGGTGATCACCAGCGGGCCGTTGAAGCCGATCCCGAACTCCTTGGTGATCAGGTCGTACGCGATCCTGTCGGGCTCGCCGGGAGCCGCCTGCCCCGAGTTGGGCAGCGACAGCCGCATGTCCTGCGCGGGCAGCGCCAGGGCTCCCATGCCGACCAGGACGACCGCGACGGTCACCAGCGGCCAGCGGGTGACCACCCGCACCCACCAGCCCGCCGCCGAGTTGCGCTTGGCGGGGTGGATGACGGCGGACGTGTCGGTCTCGGTCCTGCGCCGCCGCGGACGCAGCCGCTCCCCGGCGAAGCCGAGGAAGGCGGGCAGCAAGGTGAGCGCCAGCAGCACTTCGAGCGCGACGCCGACGGCGGTGAACACTCCCATCACGGTGAGGAAGGGGAGGGCGGCGATGCTCAGCCCGACGAGCGCGATGATCACCGTCGCCCCGGCGAAGACGACCGCCGATCCCGACGTGGCGACAGCCCTGGCGGCCGACTCCTCGACGTCCATGCCGTGCGCGAGCTGGTCGCGGTGGCGGGAGATGATGAACAGCGCGTAGTCGATGCCCACGGCGAGGCACAGCATGATGACGAGCATCAGCGCCGTCGAGCTCACGTCGATGACGCTCGACCCGAAGGTGGTCAGCATCACGCCCATCGCGACGCCGGTGAGGGCGGTGCCCAGCGGCATGACCGCCGCGAGGAAGCCGCCGAGGGTCGCCACCAGGACGACGACAGCGACCACGACGCCGAGCGCCTCGGTGACGCTCAGGTGCGGCAGGTGCATGGCGTACACGTCGCCGCCGACGTCGACCCTGGAACCCGGCAGCAGCTCGGTGATCCCTTGCGCCGCCTGGACGAGCTCGGCCCGCTGCGCGTCGGTGAACGTCGAGGCGGTGCCCTGGACGCGGACCCTGATCAGCGCGTGGCTGCCGTCCTCGGTGACGAGGCCCTTGACGTACTCGTTGTAGGGGCTCTGGGTCCCCTTCACGAAGGCGAGGTCGTCGAGGTCCTTGAGGTACTGCTCGATGGCACTCTTGGCGGCGGCGTCATCGATGCGGGTCCCCGCGGGAGCACCCACGACGAGCGAGGCCGACGCGTCGGAGGCTTCGGGGAACGTGACGTTGAGCTGCTCGAGGGCCGTCTGCGAGCTCGAACCGGGGATCGTGAAGTTGTCGGAGAACGTGGCGCCGGCGCTCACCGCTCCGAGGGTCACCGCCCCGAGGATCACGGTGAGCAGCAGCCAGGCGGCGACCACCCTGCCACGGAACCTGTAGCACGTCCTGCCCAGCCTGTAGAGGAAAGCCGACACCCACGTCCCCTGTCGTCATAACATGCCTGAGTCGACGGGGTGCGAAGCGGTCCCGCCGACGACGGCAGAACATCCCGCACCACCGCGATACACAAATGTATCCGATACAATGACGTATTCAATACACTCGTGTATCGACCGGGGTGCGGACGGCAGGACGCCGCTCGCGTCGCGGCCGGCTCTGGCGAGAACTCGCCGGACGTGAGCTGGGGAAGAAGGGCTGACAGTGACCACGACGACGGTGAGCACGCGTCGAGCGGCGACCCGGGACAGACTCATCGATGCGGCAGTGACGGTCTTCGCCGAGAAGGGCGTGCTCGGCTCGAGCGTGGAGGAGATCTGCGAGCGTGCGGGCTTCACCCGCGGCGCCTTCTACTCCAACTTCGATTCCAAGGACGAACTCTGCGTCGCGGTCCTGGAACGCAAGGGCCACGACATGCTGCACGCCGCCACCAAGGCGACCGAGGAAGTGCCTGGCGAGCCGATCGAACCGCGCTCGGCCGACGAGGTCATCAGGCGGGCGGTGCTCGTCTTCCAGGCCGGCCACCCCGTCGACCGCGAGTGGCTGCTGGCCCGCAGCGAGTTGCAGTTGTACGCCCTGCGCAACCCGTCGGTCAGGGAACCGCTGCAGTCGGTCGAGCGGCGGCTGGCCGAGCTGTTCAGGCAGGCCGTGGACAGCACTGTCGAGCGGCAGGACGCGTCGTTGCGGGTGCCGACCGACATCCTGCTGAGCGTCCTCAAGGGCTACCACGAGACGCTGTCGGTGGAGGCCCTCATGGCCGACAGGCCCACCGACGACCTCGGCGCCGCCGAGCACCTGGCGACCCTCGTCCGCGCGCTGGTCTCGTTCCCCGGCGACGCCGGCTGACGGCGCGGGCCACCCGCGAACGACGGGCTGCCGCCACTCCCGGCGGGAGCGCCGAGCCCGTAGGCTCAGGCCATGAGCACACCGTCCATGGAACCCGCGCGCACGTCCAAGCTGACAGTCGTCGGCGCGGGCTCGGTAGGTTCGTCGATCGCCTATGCCGCGCTGATCCGCGGTTCGGCCCGGCGGATAGCCCTCTACGACATCGACGCCAAGAAGGTCGACGCCGAGGTGAAGGATCTCGCCCACGGCACCCAGTTCACGAGGACGTCGGTCGTCGAGGGCGGCGCCGACATCGAGGTGGCGCGCGATTCCAGCGTGATAGTGATCACCGCCGGTGCCAGGCAGAAGCCGGGCCAGACCCGGCTCGACCTCGCCGCCACGAACGCACGCATCCTGTCCGACATGGTGCCGAAGCTGTTGTCGGTGGCGCCCGACGCGCTGCTCGTCCTCGTCACCAACCCCTGCGACGTGCTGACGGTGGTCGCGCAGAAGGTGAGCGGGCTCCCCACCAGGCGCGTGTTCGCGACCGGGACGATGCTGGACACCTCACGGCTGCGGTGGGCGATCTCGCAGCGCGCGAGGGTGGCGCTCAGCAACGTCCACGCGATCATGGTCGGCGAGCACGGCGACACCGAGTTCCCGATCTGGTCGAGCGCCTCGATCGCGCAGATCCCGATTCGCCACTGGCTGGACGACGAGGAGCGTCGCCTCTTCACCGAGGAGGCGCTGGAGAAGATCCACTCCGACACCGTGAACGCCGCCTACGAGATCATCGAGGGCAAGGGCGCCACCAACTACGCGATCGGCCTGACCGGCGCCCACCTGGTGGAGGCGATCCTCGGCGACCAGCGCCAGATCCTGCCGGTCTCGACGGTGCTGACCGACTACCGCGGCATCTCGGGCATCGCGATGTCGGTGCCCAGCCTCGTCACCCGCGAGGGAGTTGAGAGGGTCTACGAGTTCCCGATGGACGCCCACGAGATCAGCCTGTTGAAGAAGTCGGCCGAGGCCATCCGTTCGACGTTGAAGGCGATCGGCTTCTGAGCCGAGCCCCCAGGGTCAGGCGCCGCGCAGCCTGTCACGCAGCTTCATCAGTTCCCGGCGCTGCGTGGGGGTGAGGCTGTCGAGGCCCCGCTCGCTGATCTGGTCGAGCAGCGCGTCGAGCTGCTCGCGGTCGGAGGCGATCCTGTCCTGGTTGCGCAGCGCCACCCTCACCTCCCGCGACGCCCTCGGCGCCTTGCGCGCCCTGGGACGCGCCGCCACCCGTCCGCCGGGGATCCACGCGTACTGGCCCAGCAGGCCCAGCCGCTTGGCGAGCAGCGCGACGAGGAAGAGGCTCAGCAGCAGGCCGAGGAGGCCGCCGATGTTGCCCATCGCGATCATCGGGAGCACCTGCAGCGCGAGCAGCACGACGCCCACCACCCAGGCGGGGATGTTGAACAGGAAGCGCCTCGTCGGGTTGTCGCCGATCCACAGCAGCAGGACGACGAACTCGATGAAGCCGATGCCCATGAGGGCGGCCCCGCCGCCCAGGATGAGCCAGACCACCGAGACCCCGACGGTGAGGCTCGCCCAGATTCCGAGCAGCAGCCACGCCATCCTGGTGCGCCCGAGGATGGCTTCGAGGTCGCGCCCGAAGTACCACAGGAAGACGACGTCGAGCAGCGCCCACAGGGAGACGGGGTTGACCCACGGCCACGTGAAGAGCCGCCACACGTCGCCTTGGGCGACGAGGTCCGGCGTGAACAGCAGTGCCCCCGCGCTGGCGGGAGCCGCCGCCCACAGGATCCACGAGCCCACGGCGCCGATGGCGACGAGCAGGACCGTCCCGATCTCGAACCGTCCGATCCTGAACCAGGATTCACGCGTTGGGTAGGCACCACTCATGCAGCAAGGGTGCCAGACCGAGGAAGGCCGAGCGGGGAGTCACGCTTGCGTGAACTCCCCCGAGGCCGACGAGGGTCTTGACGAGCGAAGCGAGGAAAGACTGAGGAAGCCTCACGAAGGTCTTGACGAGCGAAGCGAGGAAAGATGCCTAAAGGAGCGTGGAACGGACTGCCACTCGGCCGGACGAGCTCAGCTCGACCAGTCTCCTGTCATGAAGGTGTAGGCCCACGTGGCCTGCACGAGCAGGGCGGCGAGGACGAGCGCTCCGACACCGACGTAGCGCACGCGAGGACCTGAGCCTCTGCCCTCGGCGAGCTTGCCGAGCAGGATCCACAGCGGGAACCACAGCAGGACAGCCCGGTTGACGCTCATGAACCAGTAGCTGACGGAGAACGCGATCACCTGGACGCCGACCCAGGCGGCCTCGGCCCAGCGGCGCCGGACGAGGCAGTAGAGGGTCACGGCGACACCCACCGCCATCGAGACGATCTCGGCCTTGAACACCCATTCGGCGGCCGGGGTGGCGGGGAACATGCCGGGCGCCGTGGCGTCGAGGGTGTGCCTGAGCGAGTCCCAGGGGGTGGCGAACTCCCTGGCCCAGCCGGCGGTCTGGGCCTGCAGCCAGGCCGTCCAACTCCCCGTCCTGCCGTAGAGGAAGCAGACGTAGGCGCCGACGACCGCCGTCGGCAGCAGCAGCCATTGCAGGGCTTCCAGCCGGGCGGGCCATTGCGGCGTCCAGCGTTGCCTCACCGAACCGACGACATCGCGCTGGGTGAGCGCCAGGATGACGAGCGCGCCGATCAGGAAGACTCCCGAGACCCTCACCGAGGCGGCGACCGACGCCAGCAGTGCCGCCTGGGCCCATTGCCGTGCCGAGGCCCGTTCCCACGCCCAGAACGCTGCCGCGCAGAACAACGCCTCGGTGTACGGGACGGCGGTGAAGACTGCCGTCGGGGCGAGCAGCCAGGCGATGGCGGGGCCCGTCCCGGCGATCCTGTAGAGGGCTGCTGCCGCCGCCCCGCTGCACAGCAGGGCCAGGACGCAGCCGACGACGGTGAGCGGGATCCCGGTCAGCCCGACGACGCGCAGCAGTAACGGCCAGCCCGGGAAGAACGCAGCGTCGTTGGGCTCGACGTAACCCTCGCGGGCGATCTCCAGGAAGTGCTGGACGTCCCAGTTGCCCACCACGTCGTCGAACGAGCGACCGGTGGTCATCATGAGCCAGACAGCCACCAGGGCGAAGATGAGGCGGGTGCCGAGCCACGCCTGCACGACCAGCCGGGCGCCGCCCGACCGCCGGCGTTCGGACGCCGCCGCTGTCGCGCCCGCCATCGTCAGGCCCGCGACAGCGTGGCCCGCAACCGCCTGAGCCAGGGGGCGTCGGGACGTCCGTCGAGCAGGCCGCCGTCGGGATCGTCGAGGTCGCCGACGCGGACGATGTCGCGCGCCGGGTGCCAGGCGTCCAGCACGATGCGGGCGGACAGCCAGAGCTGGACGGCGATCCTGAGGAACACTGCAGCGATGTAGACCCTGTCCTGTTCGCCGGCCCCCGACAGCAGGGCGCCGTCGAGGTGCCCCCAGATCGCCACGAAGTAGAGCAGTTCCCCGACTGTGAAGACCGCCCAGTCGACCCACCGTGGCCTCGCGAGCACCAGCAGCGGCAGCAGCCACAGGCTGTACTGCGGCGAGTACACCTTGTTGACGAGCAGGAACAGCACGACGATCAGGAACACGCCCTGGGCCAGCCGCGGACGCTGCGGCGCCAGCAGCAGCAGTGCGCCGATCCCCAGCGCGCCCACCACCATGATGGCCGCGACGAGAGTCGAGACGCCGTCGACAGTGACTCCCGAGAGGCTGAGCGCGTACCAGATCGACCCGAGGTCACCGCCCCTGTCGACGTTGAAGGTCCAGAAATTCAGCCAGCCCTTGGGGGCGAGCAGGTAGACGGGCAGGTTGACCGCCAGCCAGCTCGCGGCGGTGGCGCCGGCGGTGACGAAGAAGGCTCTCCACCTGCTCGCGCGCAGGCACAGCACCGCGAGCGGGATGAGGATGAGCAGCGGGTACAGCTTCGCCGCGATCGCCAGGCCGAGCCAGATTCCCGTCCAGCCCGGACGCTTCCGCGACCAGGCCAGCAGCGCCAGCGCCGTCAGCGCGACGACGAGCGCGTCCCAGTTGATCAGCGCCTCGGCGGCGATGAGCGGGGACGCGGCGACCATGAGGGCGTCCCTGGGCCGGGACATCTTCAGGTGCGCCCACACCAGCAGGACGAAGAGCACGAACAGCACCAGCGCGTTGACGCCGAAGAAGATGCCGGCGGCGTTGGCCACCTGGTCGTCGGGCAAGCCGGGTTCCGTCCGGCCCCCGACGAGGTTCGTCAGCCGCCGGGTGAAGTCGATGAGGAAGCCCGTCAGGACGGGGTATTCGAGGTCCGATTGCAGGTACGGGACGAGGCCGTCCTTCAGCCCGCGCCAGTAGAACAGCGACGTGATGTCGGTGTAGCACATGCTCGGGAAGTAGTCGGCTCCCCCGCGGCACGGAATCTGCCGCAGCATGAGGACCACCCACGCGATCGTGAGGGCCACCATCGACCAGGGCGCGGGGTTGAAAGCCACCCCGCCGTTCGCCGCGTGCCGTCCGCGGTCGGCTCCGAAGCGGATCACCGACGCAGGATTCGACACGCGCAAATCCTATCGGGGCGATCCCGTGCCGCGGGCGGGCTCACCCGTCGGTCGCGGGACTCGGCGAGTTCTTGCCTGCCTGGCCCGTCGGGGTCGGGTCTGGCTGGGGTGGTGCCGTCGTGGGCGGCTCCGACGTCTTCGGTGGCTCCGAGGTCTTGGGAGGTTCGGTCGTCGGCGGCGCGGTCGTCGGCGGCGCGGTCGTCGGCGGCGCGGACGTCGGCGGTGCCGTCGTGGGCGGCGCCGAGGTCGGGGCCTCCGAGGTCGGCGGGGCCGAGGTCGGCTTGTCGGTCGACTCGGTCTTCTCGGGCTTCGGCGACCGCGTCGAGTGCCTGTCGGTGGGCCCGGCGAAGTCGATCGAGTCCTTACCGTCCATGGCGACCTTCATGTAGTCGAGCCAGATCATGGACGGGTAGCCGGAGCCGTACAGGTTGCCGAGGTCGCTGGTGCCCTTGTCACCCTTCACGATCATGACCGCCGTGGTGATCTGCTTGGTGAAGCCGACGAACCAGATCGCCTGGGTGACCTTCAGCTCGGAGTTGTAGTAGCTGCCGGTCTTGCCGGCGACCGGGTAACCGAGCTGCGCGGCGCGGTGCCCGGTGCCGTCCTGGGCGACCTTGGTGAGCGCGTAGGTGACGTCGGTGGCGACGTCCGCCTCGATGGTCTGCTCGTGCTCCTCGGGGGCCGTGTACAGCTTCTGCC
>JAEWIK010000361.1 GCA_023387135.1 Actinomycetes bacterium
CCCCACGACGGCGACCGAGTTGCCTGAATGCCACTCGGGGGTCTGCGGGGTGACACGGCTGTCGTCCCACGCCCTGTCGATGATGGCGACCTCGATGTTCTTGATGGTCACAGGGTCGCGGTTGATGCCCACCACGCACGCCGTCTCACAGGGCGCCGGGCACAGCCTGCCGGTGAACTCCGGGAAGTTGTTGGTCGCGTGCAGCCTGTCGAGCGCGCCGCGCCAGTCCTCTCGCCAGACCATGTCGTTCCACTCGGGAATGATGTTCCCGAGCGGGCAACCCGAATGGCAGAACGGGATGCCGCAGTCCATGCAGCGCGACGCCTGCTGGGAGATGATCGGGAGCACCGCCCGCCCGGGCGAGCTGGGGTACACCTCGTTCCAGTCGTTGACCCGTTCCTCGACGGGCCTGCGGTCTGCCACCTGGCGCGGGGTGGTCATGAAGCCACGGGGGTCAGCCATGAGCGGCCTCCATCATCATCTTCACGATCTCGTCCTCTTCCAGCCCTGCCGACTCGGCCTCGGCCCTGGCGCGCAGCACCCTGGCGTAGTCCCTCGGCATCACTGTGGTGAACCTGGCGCCCAGCGCCGCGTCGTCGAGCCCGAGCAGGCCCTCGGCGACCGTCGAGCCGGTCTCCTCGAAGTGCTTCGTCAGCAGCTCGCGGATCCTCACCACGTCGGTCTCGCTCGCCGGCTCGGCGTCCACCAGTTCGGTGTTCAGGCGTCCCGGGAGCAGGTCGAGCACCCAGGCGACGCCACCCGACATGCCTGCCGCGAGGTTGCGTCCGGTGGTGCCCAGGATGAGCGCCTCGCCACCCGTCATGTACTCGCAGGCGTGGTCGCCCACGCCCTCCACGACGGCGACGGCGCCCGAGTTGCGCACGCAGAACCGCTCCCCCACCTGGCCGCGGATGAACAGCTCGCCGCTCGTCGCGCCGTAGGCGATGACGTTGCCGGCGATGATCTGCTCCTCGGCTGCGAACGGCGCCTCGGCGTGCGGACGGACTATCAGGCGACCGCCCGAGAGGCCCTTGCCGAGGTAGTCGTTCGAGTCGCCCACCAGCCGCAGCGTGATGCCGGGCGGCAGGAACGCCCCGAAGCTCTGGCCCGCGGTGCCGCGCAGCGTGAGGTCGATGGTGTTCTCCGGCAACCCCTCGCCGTTGGTCGCTCGGGTGACGTGGTGGCCGAGGATCGTCCCGACCGTCCTGTCGACGTTCCTGACTGTGAAGTCGGCCCGGACGAGGTCGCCCCGCGCGAGCGCCGGCTCGCACAACTGCAGCAACTGGGTGTCGAGCTTGTCCTCCAGCCCGTGATCCTGCTCGGTGACGCGATGCAGCGGGGCGTCCTCGGCGATCTCGACGCGGTGCAGGATCGGTTCGAGGTCGAGGCCGAGCGCCTTCCAGTGGTCGATGGCGGTCCTGGTCTTCAGCGCCTCGACGTGACCGACTGCCTCCTCGATCGAGCGGAACCCGAGTTCGGCGAGGATCTCGCGGACCTCCTGGGCGATGAACTCGAAGAAGTTGATCACGAACTCGGGATCGCCGGAGAACTTCGCGCGCAGCTCGGGGTTCTGGGTGGCGACCCCGACCGGGCACGTGTCGAGGTGGCAGACGCGCATCATGACGCAGCCGGACACGACCAGCGGCGCCGTCGCGAAGCCGAACTCCTCGGCCCCGAGCAGGGCGCCGATCACCACGTCCCTGCCGGTCTTGAGCTGACCGTCGACCTGGACGACGATCCTGTCGCGCAGCCCGTTGAGCAGCAGGGTCTGCTGGGTCTCGGCGAGGCCGAGTTCCCACGGACCGCCGGCGTGCTTGAGCGAGGTGAGCGGGGCCGCGCCGGTCCCGCCGTCGTGGCCGGAGATGAGCACGACGTCCGACTTCGCCTTCGCCACACCGGCGGCGACGGTCCCGACCCCGACCTCGGCCACGAGCTTCACGTGGATGCGTGCGCTCGGGTTCGCGCACTTGAGGTCGTGGATGAGCTGCTTGAGGTCCTCGATCGAGTAGATGTCGTGGTGCGGCGGCGGCGAGATCAGGCCGACGCCGGGCGTCGAGTGCCTGGTCTTCGCCACCCACGGGTAGACCTTCTGGCCGGGCAACTGGCCGCCCTCGCCGGGCTTCGCGCCCTGCGCCATCTTGATCTGGATGTCGGTGGCGTTGGTGAGGTAGTCGGACGTGACGCCGAACCGCCCCGACGCCACCTGCTTGATGGCGCTGCGGCGCACCGGGTCGTGCAGCCTGTCGGTGTCCTCGCCGCCCTCACCGGTGTTCGACTTGCCGCCGAGCCGGTTCATCGCGATGGCGAGGGTCTCGTGGGCCTCCTGGCTGATGGAGCCGTAGCTCATGGCGCCGGTCGAGAACCGCTTGACGATCTCGCTCACCGGCTCGACCTCGTCGATCGGGACCGGCTGGCGCGTCGGGTTGAAGTCGAGCAGGCCACGCAGGGTCATGAGGCGCTTGCTCTGGTCGTTCACCCTGTCGGTGTACTGCTTGAAGATGTCGTACCGCTTCTGGCGGGTGGCGTGCTGCAGCCTGAAGACCGTGTCGGGGTCGAACAGGTGCGGCGGCCCTTCGCGGCGCCACTTGTACTCCCCGCCCCCGTCGAGCGTGCGGTGCGGCAACTGGATCCCGCTACGCGGGTAGGCCCTCGCGTGCCTGCGGGCGACCTCGGCGGCGATCTCGTCCAGCCCGATGCCCTCGATCCGGCTGGTGGTGCCGGTGAAGTACGTGGCCACGAGCTCGGACGACAGGCCGAGAGCCTCGAAGATCTGCGCGCCGGTGTAGGAGGCGATGGTGGAGACGCCCATCTTGCTCATCACCTTGAGCACGCCCTTGCCGAGCGCCTTGCGGACGTTGGAGACGGCCTTCTCGGGCTCGACAGTCACCTGCCACTCGCGGCGGGCGAGGTCCTCGGCGGACTCGAACGCGAGGTACGGGTTCACCGCGGCGGCGCCGTAACCGATCAGCAGCGCGACGTGGTGCACCTCGCGGACGTCGCCGGCCTCCACGATCAGGCCGACCTGCGTCCTGGTCTTCTCCCGGACGAGGTGGTGGTGGATCGCCGCCGTGAGCAGCAGCGACGGGATGGGCGCCAGCTCGGCGTTGGAGTGCCTGTCGGACAGCACGATCGTCCGGCAGCCCCGGGCGATGGCCGCGCTCACCTGCTCGCACAGCTCGTCGAGCTTCGCGCGCAGCGCCTCGCCGCCACCCTCGACGTCGTAGAGGCCGCGCACGACGTAGGTGTCGAAGGCGGGCATCGTGCCGTCGCGGTTGATCCTCACGAGCTTCGCCAGCTCGTCGGAATCGAGGATCGGGTAGCTGATGACGATCTGCCGGCAGGACTCCGGCCCCGGCGAGAGCAGGTTGCCCTCCGGGCCGAAGGTGCACTTCAGCGAGGTGACGAGCTCCTCACGGATGGCGTCCAGCGGCGGGTTGGTGACCTGCGCGAAGATCTCGGAGAAGTAGTCGAAGAGCAGCCGCGGACGGTCGCTGAGCACCGCCACCGGAGTGTCGGACCCCATGGAGCCGATCGGCTCCGCGCCGGCGTTCGCCATCGGCGCGACGATGAGCTGCAGCTCCTCGTGGGTGTAGCCGAAGACCTGTTGCCGCCTGGTCACCGACGCGTGGCTGTGCACGACGTGCTGGCGGTCGGGCAGGTCCTCGAGGTTCACCCTGCCTGCCTCGATCCACTCGCGGTACGGGTGGGCGGCGGCCAGCGACGCCTTGACCTCGGCGTCGTCGATCAGCCGGTGCTGTTCGAGGTCGACCAGCAGCATGCGACCGGGCTTCAGCCGTCCCTTCTCGATCACCTCGGACGGAGGGACGTCGAGCACGCCGGCCTCGGAAGCGAACACCACGAGGCCGTCGGAGGTGACCCAGTACCTGCCCGGACGCAGGCCGTTCCTGTCGAGCACGGCGCCGACGACGGTGCCGTCGGTGAACGCCACGTCGGCGGGACCGTCCCACGGCTCCATGAGCGAGGAGTGGAAGTCGTAGAAGTCGCGCCTGTCCTGGTCGAGCTCGGTGTGGTTCTCCCACGCCTCGGGGATCATCATCAGCACCGCGTGCGGCAGACTGCGCCCGCCGAGGTGCAGCAGTTCGAGCACCTCGTCGAAGGACGCGGAGTCCGAGCCGCCCGGCGTGCAGATCGGGAAGATCCGCTCCAGGCTGCCGGGGATCAGGTCAGTCGCCAGCAGCGCCTCGCGAGCACGCATCCAGTTGCGATTGCCCTTCACCGTGTTGATCTCGCCGTTGTGCGCGATCAGCCGGTACGGGTGCGACAGCTCCCAGGCCGGCCAGGTGTTGGTCGAGAACCTGGAATGCACCAGCGACAGCGCGCTCTCCACGCGCTCGTCGAGCAGGTCGGGGAACACCTCGGCCAACTGCAGCGTGGTGAGCATGCCCTTGTAGACGGTCGTCCGCGCCGAGAGCGAGGCGAAATACACCCCTGCCTCGTTGCGCGCCCGCTGCCGCAGCGGGTAGACCCGGCGGTCGAGGTCGATGCCGCCGACCTCCTCGGGGCTGGACACGAAGCACTGCTCGAAGTGCGGCATGTTGGCCCGCGAGACGGGGCTGAGCGTCGAGTCGTCGCTCGGCACCTGCCGCCAGCCGTGGATGATCAGGTCCTCCTCGGCCGCGAGGAACTCGATGGTGCGCTTGGCGGACGCCCGCTTCTGCGGGTCGGTGGGCAGGAACGCCATGCCCATCGCGTAGTAGCCGGGCTCGGGCAGGTCGAAGTCCACCACCTGGCGGAAGAACCTGTCGGGCACCTGCAGCAGCATGCCCGCGCCGTCGCCGGCGGCGGGGTCGGCGCCGGTGGCACCGCGGTGATCGAGGTTCTCCAGGGCCGTCAAGCCCTTGGCGACGATGTCATGGCGGGCCTCACCGTTGAGGTTCGCTACGAAAGCGACGCCACAGGCGTCGTGTTCGAAGGCGGGATCGTAAAGACCCTCGGCAGGCCTGCCGTTGAGCACCGTCATCTGATCACTCCCCACTTCGTGCCGCGCGATCAACCAGGCGCTGAATCGCAGGGGGAGCCTACCCGACGGTACGAGTCGGGCAGCGTGCCCCTGCATGCTGGACGACCGGTGTCAGCCCAGCTCAACGCCACGATTGTGAGACAAGTATCTCAGGTCTCGGACGGCTTGGTCTCCACGACCGGAACTTGTGGATCGTCGTCGGGGGCCGGCCCCTCGCCACCGGCCCCGGCGGTGCCGGGCTGGGTGGACGGAGCCGCCTGGTCGGCGACCTCGGGCAACGGCACCGGCCCCGCCGCCGCGCCGTCGACCTCAGGCATGCCGGGTTCGACCCAGGTCTCCCTGCCGGGACGGAACTTGACGAGCCACAGCAACAGCAGGATGCCCGCCAGGCAGATCAGCAGGGCGGCGAACTGGTTCTGCCGCAGCGGGCCGATCATCGTGTAGGACGAATCCGTCCGCATGCCCTCGGTGAAGAACCTGCCGAAGCCGTAGAGCGCCATGTAGAGCGCGAACACCTTGCCGCGGCCGAGCGTGAAGCGCTTGTCGGCCCACAGCAGCACGCCGGCGACCAGGAAGTTCCAGAGCATCTCGTACAGGAACGTCGGGTGGAAGGTGGCGAAGTTCTCGTACCCGGGAACCCTGTGCTGCGGATCGATCTGCAGGCCCCACGGCAGGTCAGTCGGCCAGCCGTACAGCTCCTGGTTGAACCAGTTGCCGAACCTGCCCAGCGCCTGCCCGATGGCGATGCCGGGGGCCAGCGCGTCGGCCAGCGCGGCGAACCTCGCTCCCCGCGCGCGGCACGCCAGCCAGGCGGCTATCGCGCCGCCGCCCACCGCCCCGTAGATGGCGATGCCGCCCTCCCAGATGAAGAAGACGCTCCACGGGTTGATGCCGGGGCCGAAGTAGTCGGCGAGATGGGTGAGGACGTGGTAGATCCTGGCGCCGACGATGCCGATGGGAATCGCCCACAGCACCGCCCACTCGAAGGTCTCCTGCCGCCCGCCGCGGGCCATCCAGCGGCGTGAGCCCAGCCACCACGCGGCGGCGATGCCCGCCAGCAGGCAGAGCGCGTAGAAGTGGATCGTCACCGGACCGATATTGAAGCCGCTGATCGAGGGGCTCGGGATGAAGAGCGTCACGTCGCCAATCCTTGTCACGTTTCAGGGCTGCTGTCGAACGAACTGCGTGAAGTCGGACCGCAGGGTGCCGATGGACGTGCCCTGCGTCCACACCAGCCTGCCCAGCCGCCGGGAGTCGAAGGCGATCACCTGGTCGGAATGCGTCACGTCGTAGCCGTCACCGGTCGGCGTGGTGCCCTCGACCACCACCCCCATGGCCGCACCGACGGCCTTCACCGTCGGCAGCGGCGCCGTCAGGCCGACGAAGTCGGGGTCGATCCGTGCCAGGTAGTCGCGGATCACGTCCGGCGTGTCACGATCGGGGTCGACGGTGATGAAGATCACCTGGATCTTCTCGCGCACGTCGGCGTCCACCCGGTTGAGGGCGGTCGCGATGTCGGTGAGCTGCCCGAGGCAGATGTCCGGGCAGTTGGTGTAGCCGAAGTAGAGGACGAGGACGGGCTTGTCACTGCCTGTGCGCAGGTCGAAGTCCTTGCCGTCGGTGCCGATAAGGGTCGCCTGTGGCAGTTGGTAAGGGGTGTCGATGTAGACGCCCTGGTAGGG
>JAEWIK010000377.1 GCA_023387135.1 Actinomycetes bacterium
AAGAGGTTCGGTGAGCTGGGACGGGAGACCCCGCGCGGCGAGCTGCTGGCCGGTATCGGCGAGCAGGCGGGCGTGGTGGACGTCGGCGGCGGCCTGGCGGTGACCTTCAAGATCGAGTCCCACAACCATCCCTCCTACGTGGAGCCCTACCAGGGCGCCGCGACCGGCGTGGGAGGCATCGTCCGCGACATCCTGGCGATGGGGGCGCGCCCGATCGGCGTGATGGACTCGCTGCGCTTCGGCACCCTCGACGCTCCCGACACGGCCAGGGTGCTCCCCGGCATCGTCGCCGGGGTGGGCGGCTACGGCAACTGCCTCGGGCTGCCGAATGTCGGCGGCGAGGTGGTCTTCGATCCCTCCTACTACGGCAACCCGCTGGTGAACGCCCTGTGCGTGGGGGTGCTCAGGCACGAGGACCTGCACCGGGCCTTCGCGTCCGGCGAGGGCAATCTCGTCATCCTGTACGGCGCCGCCACGGGCGGCGACGGCATCGGCGGCGCCTCCATCCTCGCGTCCGAGACGTTCGAGGCCGACGGTCCCGCCAAGCGTCCCGCCGTCCAGGTCGGCGACCCGTTCATGGAGAAGCTGCTCATCGAGTGCACCCTGGAACTGTTCGCGGCGGGCGTGGTCGTGGGCATCCAGGATCTCGGCGCCGCGGGCATCTCGTGCGCGACCTCCGAACTCGCCAGCGCGGGTGACGGCGGCATGCACGTCGACCTCGACCTGGTGCCCTTGCGCGACCCGACCCTCTCGCCCGAGGAGATCCTCATGAGCGAGTCGCAGGAACGCATGATGGCGGTCGTCGAGCCCTCGAACGTCGACGAGTTCATGGCGATCTGTCGCAAGTGGGACGTGCTCGCCACCGTCATCGGCGAGGTCACCGACGGCGACAGGCTCGTCATCGACTGGCACGGCGAGCGTGTCGTGGACGTCGAGCCCGCGACTGTCGCGCACGAAGGGCCGGTCTACGACCGTCCGATCACCCGTCCGGCGTGGATCGACCAGGTCAACGCCAACAGCGCCAACGTCCTGCCGCGGGCGACCGGGCCCGACGACCTGGCGGCCACCTTCCTCAAGGTGGTCTCGGCGCCGAACCAGGCGGACAAGTCGTGGATCACCGACCAGTACGACAGGTACGTGCGCGGCAACTCGATCCTGTCCCAGCCCGACGACGCCGGCATGCTCAGGGTCGATGAGGAGTCTGGCCTCGGCATCGCCCTGGCGACCGACTGCAACGCCCGTTTCACGCTGCTGAACCCCTACCTCGGCGCCCAACTCGCGCTGGCCGAGGCCTACCGCAATGTGGCGGCCGCGGGAGCACAGCCTGTCGCCATCACCGACTGCCTCAACTTCGGTTCCCCCGAGGACCCTGAGGTGATGTGGCAGTTCCAGGAGGCGATCATCGGCCTCGTGGACGGCTGCAAGCGACTCGGGACCCCCGTCACAGGCGGCAATGTCAGCTTCTACAACCAGACCGGCGGGGCCAACATCCTGCCCACGCCGGTGGTCGGGATGCTGGGAGTGATCGACGACGTCGCCGACAGGATCACCACAGGCTTCAAAGCGGCCGGGGACCAGGTCTGGTTGCTCGGCACGACCGCCGAGGACCTCTCGGGCTCGGCGTGGGCAGAGGTGATCCACGGCCACCTCGGCGGCATGCCGCCGGTGCCGGACCTCGATCACGAGGAGCGTCTCGCGTCGCTCATGGTGGCCGCCGCCAAGCGGCACCTGCTCGCTTCCTCGCACGACCTCGCCGACGGCGGTCTCGCCCAGGCGCTGGCCGAGTCCTGCCTGCGGTTCGGCAGGTCGGTCGCGGTGAGGCTGCCGGACGGCGACCCGTGCGTCCAGCTGTTCTCCGAGACTCCCGGACGCATCCTGGTCTCGCTGCCCGCCTCGACCGCCGACGACTTCGGCGCCCTGTGTGCCGAGCACGGAGTGCCGCTGACGAGGCTCGGCGACGTCACGGCGTCGGGTTTCCTGGAGTTCGAGGGACTGTTCGCGCTGCCGCTCGCCGGCGTCAGGGACAGGTGGGCCAGCCCCCTGCCCGCCGCCATGGGGGCCTGATCAGGGTCTGGTCCGGGGCGGAATTGCTCGGTCTGGCACCGGATCGGGACAAGAATGGGTGAGTTCCATGAGCAGGAGGCCCGCATGTCCAGTCCCACAGGGTGGGAACGTTCCGAAGCAGAAGAGTCCGAGGTCGTCGAGGTGATCGACGAGCCGACCAAGCCCGATCCCGCCGACACCGTCGACGCCGAGGTGGTCGAGACGTCGCAGGACGAACCCGCGCAGCCGGACGACATCGCCCAGCCGACCGAGCCCGTCACGACCCTCGCGCTCGGTGACGCGGCGCCCGAAGCCCCCGCCGCCACAGCCTTCGACGTCACCGACGCGCCCACCGGCGCGTCCGCCCCGAGTGCCCCGTCCGCCCCGGCCTCCCAGCCGGGTGGGAGCTGGCTCGACCTGCCCCCGATGCCCGACCTCCCCGGCCTGCCGCCGATGGCTCCGCCGCCTCCGGCCAGCCAGGGCTTCGGTCCTCTGCCCGGCCAGGCGGCGCCCCAGGCGCAGCAGTACACCCAGCCCACTTTCGGCGTCGGCTACGACCACCAGCGCGCGGGTCAGGCGTACGGCCACGGCGCCAACGCCCCGACCGCCACCCAGGCGCCCGGCTACCAGCCTCAGTACCCGCCGGTGACCGGGCAGTCTCCCTATGCCCCCTACGGCACCCCCGCCGGCGCTGGCTACGGCCAGCTCCAGCCCTACACCGGTTACGACCAGGGCACCGACACCCAACTCGCGGCGATGGCCCACTGGCTGCCGCTCGTGGTGACCATGTTCACCGGCGCCTTCGGCTTCGCCGCGCCGCTCATCCTCATGCTGACGCGCGGCAAGACAGACGCCTTCGTCAGGGCGAACGCCGTCGAGTCGCTGAACTTCCAGCTGACGATGATCGTCGCGATGCTGGCCTCGGCGGTGCTGTCGATCATCGTGATCGGCGTCGCCGGGCTCATCGTGTTCCCGATCCTGGCGCTGATCTTCCAGATCCTCGGCTCGATCGCCGCCAGCCGCGGCGAGGTGTACCGCTACCCGGTCCGGATCCCGTTCGTGAAGTGAGGCACTGTCCGCCATCCCACCTCGTCGGGGGATGGCGGACTCCTTCACCTAGACTGTCGCCCGTGGCCGAGGACACCGACATCGAAGCCCTTGAGGCCGACCACCCGCCCCGCGACGCGTGCGGTGTCTTCGGTGTCTGGGCCCCGGGCGAGGACGTCTCCAAGCTCACCTACTTCGGCCTCTTCGCCCTGCAGCACCGCGGCCAGGAATCCGCCGGCATGGCGGTCAGCAACGGCGAACGCATCATGGTCTTCAAGGACATGGGCCTTGTGTCGCAGGTCTTCGACGAGCCTGCGCTGAACTCGCTCAAAGGCCACCTGAGCATCGGCCACTGCCGTTACTCCACCACCGGGGCCTCCACGTGGGGCAATGCGCAGCCCACCTTCCGGGCGACCGCGAACTCCGGCGGCCTGGCGCTCGGCCACAACGGCAACCTGACCAACACCGACGAGCTCGAAGCATGGCTGGTCGAGCAGAACACCGGCGCCACCGTCCCGCGCAAGGACAGGATGGACTCCACTTCGGACACGGCCCTGCTCACCGCCCTGCTGTCGGCGTTCTCGGACAAGGGGCTCGAAGCCGCCGCCATGACGGTGCTGCCGCGCCTGCTGGGAGCGTTCTGCCTGGTGTTCTGTGACGAGAACACGCTGTTCGCCGCCCGTGACCCCCAGGGCATCCACCCGCTGGTCCTCGGACGGCTCGAACGCGGCTGGGTCGTGGCGTCGGAGACCGCCGCCCTCGACATCGTCGGGGCGAGCCTGATCCGCGAGATCGAGCCCGGCGAACTGGTGGTCATCGATGCTGCGGGGCTGCGCAGCAGTCGCTTCGCCGAACCCGCTCCGCGGGGCTGTGTCTTCGAGTACGTCTACCTCGCGCGTCCGGATTCGCTGATCTCGGGCCGCAGGGTGCACTCCGTCCGCAAGGAGATCGGGCGCACCCTGGCGATGGAGGCGCCCGCCGACGCCGACCTGGTGATCCCCACCCCGGAGTCGGGGACGCCGTCCGCCATCGGCTACGCCGAGGCGTCGGGGATCCCGTACGGCCAGGGCCTGGTGAAGAACGCCTACGTCGGCAGGACCTTCATCCAGCCCAGCCAGACGATCAGGCAACTGGGCATCAGGCTCAAGCTCAACCCCATCAGGGACGTCATCGAGGGCAAGCGCCTCGTCGTGGTCGACGACTCGATAGTCCGCGGCAACACCCAGCGCGCCCTGGTGAGGATGCTCCGTGAGGCGGGTGCCGCAGAAGTACACGTGAGGATCGCGTCGCCGCCCGTGAGCTGGCCCTGCTACTTCGGCATCGACTTCGCCACCAGGGCGGAACTCATAGCCCCCGGCCTGGAGATCGAGGAGATCTGCCGCTCGATCGGAGCCGACTCGCTGGGCTACATCAGCCTGGAAGGCCTGGTGGCCTCGACGGGCATCGCGAAGAAGAGGCTGTGTACCGCCTGCTTCGACGGGGAGTACCCGGTGCCGATCGCGCCGGCTCACGCGCTGCAACTCGAACTGGAGGGGAAGGTTGGCTGCTGAACCGACCGCGTACGCCGCAGCGGGAGTCGACATTGAGGCAGGCGACAGGGCCGTCGAGTTGATGAAGGCCTCGGTGGCCCGCAGCCGCCGCCCCGAGGTCATGGGCGGCCTGGGAGGCTTCGCCGGCCTGTTCGACGCGTCGACGCTGGCCCGCTACCGCCATCCGGTGCTGGCCACCTCGACGGACGGGGTGGGCACCAAGGTCGCTATAGCGCAGCAACTCGGCGTCTACGACACGATCGGCTTCGACCTCGTCGGCATGCTCGTCGACGACCTCGTGGTCTGCGGTGCCGAGCCGCTCTTCGTCACCGACTACATAGCCTGCGGCAAGGTCTACCCCGAGCGGATCGCCGCCATCGTGGGAGGCATCGCCGACGCGTGCGTGGCGGCGGGTGCCGCGCTGCTGGGCGGCGAGACCGCCGAACACCCCGGCCTGCTGGCTCCCGACGAGTTCGACGTCGCCGGCGCGACGACGGGGGTCGTCGAGGCGGACCGCCTGCTGGGCGCCGACAGGGTCCGTCCCGGCGACGTGGCGCTCGCCCTGGCGTCCTCGGGCCTGCACTCCAACGGCTATTCGCTCGTCAGGCACGTGCTGCTGCGGCAGGCGGGCTGGACCCTCGACAGGCACGTCGACGAGCTCGGGCGCACCCTCGGTGAGGAACTGCTGGAACCCACACGGGTGTACGCCAAGCCGTGCCTGGCGCTCGTGGACGCCGTCGAGGTGCACGCCATGAGCCACATCACCGGCGGCGGGCTGGCGAACAACCTCGCGCGCGTGATCCCCGAGGGCATCGAGGTGGTGCTCGACAGGGCGAGCTGGAGCCCGCAGCCCGTGTTCGGGCTCGTGCAGCGGGTGGGCGACGTGTCCCAGGCCGACCTCGAAGCCACCTTGAACATGGGCGTCGGCATGGTGGTGCTGCTCCCCGAGACCGAGGTGGACGCCGCCCGCGAGACGCTCGCCGGGCACGGCGTCGAGTCGTGGGTGGCGGGGCGCGCGTCGGCGTCCGAGGGCCCAGGAACCGTCAGGCTGGAAGGCTCGCACCCGCACGCCTGAGGCGGCCCGGCCGGAAAGGCGATGCTTTTCCCACGGGCCGAGACCCGACGGCCACGCGGCGGGACGAGTGGAGCTCCCGCGGCGGCTGTGTCAGCGCTGGTCGTCGTCTTTGAGAGTGCCGAATCATTGGGTAACCTTGCGCTCACGACGAATCTTTGAACCATGCAAGCGGCTCGACCGCTGTGAACAGGCGAGGGGGCTGACCCGACACTATGGGGCGCGGCCGTGCTAAAGCGAAGCAGACCAAGGTCGCTCGCGATCTCAAGTACCGTTCCTATTCCACCGACTTCGCCTCGCTCGAGCGAGAGTTGCGCGGCGGCGAGGGAGACCAGGACTTCCCGGTCCCTGCCGACGAGCTCGAGGTGGACGTGGAAGACGACCAGTATTCCGACCTCGCGAGTCGTTACGCAGACTTCGACGACGACGAAGACGCGCGCCGCATCAGCTGAGCCTGTCCCGGCCTGTCAGGCATAACGCCTGGCTGCCGCCATCGCCTGTGCGCTGTAACCGCTGCCGAACAACACCACGTGCACGAGCAGCGGGTGCAGTTGGTGCAGCGGGAGCAGGTCACGCCAGCCGGCAGGCAGGTGGTGGCTCGCCTCTTCGTAGGCACGCAGCGTGACTCCCAGGTGAGGCGCCCCGAACAGCGACAGCATGGCGAGGTCTGTCAGCCTGTGCCCGCCGTGGGCTGCCGGGTCGATGAGCACGACGCCGTCGGGTGAGAACAGGACGTTGCCCGACCACAGGTCGCCATGGATCCGCGCCGGGGGAGCGTCGTCGTCGAATTCCCCGTCGGCCAGGCGCTCGCACACCCGCGAGATGACGGCGAGGTCGGACGAGGTGAGGTCTCCCGCGCGCTCGGCCTCCTCCGCATAGGGCAGGATGCGCTGCTCGGCGAAGAAGCTTCCCCAGCGGTCCTGAGGGCGCAGGCTCAGCGGCGCGTTGCCGATGAAGCCGTCGCCGGCCCAGCCGTCCGGCCCGACCCCGAACGCCGTGGCGCCCGCGTCATGAGTCCGCGCGAGCGCGGCTCCGAACACCTCGGCGGCGTCGGCGGTGGGCACAGCCTCGGGCACCCTGCGCAGGGTCAGCGAGACGGGGGACAGGTCGAGCACCGTGGCGACCTTCGCCCCACCGGCTGCGGCGAGCCAGCGCAGCCCCGCCGCCTCGACCTCGAAGAAGCCCGACGGTGCCAGCGTCCGGCGCTTGGTGAACTCCTCCACCCAGTCGAGCGTAGCTGCTCGCCGCCGGGCGTCAGTCGACGGGGCTGAGCGACTGCACGCTCCACCGCACGCCCAGCACCTCGGGGGTGTAGACGACGTCGGTGATGGCGAGCTCGATCTGGCGGTCGTCCCGCTCGGGCCTCGTCATGATCGCGGTGATGGCCACGAAGTCGTCGGGCAGGTCTGTCGCCGAGATGGACTGCACCATGAGGTCGGGACGGTGGACGGCGTTGAACACGAGAGCCCGCACCGCCACCTCGTGCTCGCGGGCGCAGCGCACCTCGAAGGTGTACTCGACCTCGGTGTTCTTCTCGCGCCCCACCGATCCCGGCCGGCGGTCCAGCATCCTGCCCACCGGCCGCAGCAACACGTTCGCCGCGATGACGATCGCCGTCCCGACCGCGGAGATCCAGACCAGCCCGCCACCGGCGAGGGCT
>JAEWIK010000076.1 GCA_023387135.1 Actinomycetes bacterium
CGGGGGGGGGCGACGTACCGTCCCCACCACCGTGTCCTGCGTCCTGCGGGCCTCCCCGGGGTCAGGGACGGCCGCCGCCCTTCGGGGGCCAGCCACCGGAGTCCCTGAGGCCCAGCGCGTTCTTCATGGTGAAGAAGAGGTCGGTCTGGTCAGTCAGCCCGACGATGTTCGCCGCGCCCGGGCCGTACCCCGCCACCCGCAACTGGGCACCGGTGTGCTGCTGGGAACCGCCTGCGGGAGCCGTGCCGTAGATGACGGCCATGGGCGCGTCGTCGGCGGTCTGCAGCGTGATGCCCAGGGCGGGAGTCGTCGAGCCGACCTCCACGATCTGGCTGGTGTGGGCGTGGTCCGCGGTGACGAACACCGAGGTGTTGCCGTCCCTCTTCGCGAAGTCGAGCGCCACCTTGACAGCCTCATCGAGATCGACAGTCTCGCCGATCTGGCCACACGCGTTGGCCGCGTGGTCCTGCTTGTCGATGGAAGCGCCCTCGACCTGCAGGAAGAAGCCCTCGTCGCCGCGGTTCTTCGGCTTCAGCAACTCGATCGCCTTGGAGGTCATCTCCGCCAGTGTCGGCGCGGTGCCGGTCCGCCACGCCTCGTTCACAGTGCAGGTCACGGCGGGCAGTTTCGTGCCGTCCGGGACGGCGGGGGTGGGGTTCCAGCGGACCGTCATGTTGCCGTCGTTGAACAGGCCGAGCAGCGGCTTGCTCTGGTCGGCCCGCTTGGTGGCGGCAAGCTGGGCCTCGGTCGTGACGACCTGGAATCCCTTCGCCTGGGCCTGCTGCAGGACCGTCCTGCCGGTGTCGGGGCCTTCCCAGATCACGTCCTTGAAGCTGGCGGCACCGCCGCCGAGGGTGACGTCGGCGCGGGTCTTCACTATCTGCTCCGAGATCGAGCCCTTGCCACCGCTGGTGACGGAGTCCTTCGGGCAGACGGCGCCCTTGGTGTCGTCCGGCCCGTAGCAGGAGCGGGTCGACACGTGCGCGACCTGGACCGCGGGCGTCGCGTCCTGCACCTCGGCGGTCGACACGTCGCCGGTCTTGAGGCCGTTGGCCTTCGCGAGTTCGAGCAGCGTCCTGTGCGGAGCCCCCTTGATGTCGACGGAGATCGCGCCGTCGTAGGACTTCGTCCCGGTCGACCAGGCGGTGCCGGTGGCGGCCGAGTCGGGGTCGTAGTCGGGCTTGCCGGCGTTCGCGCCCGTCCGGGTGAGCGAGTACGTCGTGTACTGGCCGGTGAGCGGCAGGGCGTCGATTCCCGCGAAACGTCCCGCGGCCCCGTGGACGTAGTTGCGCGCGATGGTGATCTCGGAGTCGCCCATTCCGTCCCCGATCAGCAGGATGACGTTGCGCGCCCTGCCGGACTCGACGGCGCCGCGCACCTCTCTCGTCCTGTCGTACCTGTTCTGGGTGGCACCGCCGGTCGCGCCGAGGTCGCGGACGACGGCGGGCGTGGCGGCGGCGAGGGCAGTGCCGGCGAGCGCGAGCGAGGTGATCGCCACTGCCGGGAGGCGCAGCCAACGGGGGCCGGGCTTCGGAGCAGACATGGGGTTCCTTTCACGAGGCTGTCTGGTACCTCCGACCCAAACAGCCGCGTGCGAACTCCAGTCGACGCCCACCCGAGAACGAGTCAATGATCACGTGTCCAGTCGGTGTCGGCCGCCACGACAAACGTCGCCGGTAGTGGCGCGGGGCCGGCTCAGCGCGTGATGGCGCGGATGGGCCGGACGTGGACACGGCCCAGGTGTACCTCGCCGCTCTGGGCGGCGGTGAACAGGCGGGTCTCGCCCGCGTTCACGTGGAGATGCTGCACGAGAGTGGTGAGCTGCGCCACCTGCTCCCGCACGGCTTCGAGTTCGGCCTCGAGGGCGAGGATGCGCCGGATCCCTTCGAGGTTGATGCCCTCGGTCTGGGACAGGAACTGGATGTGCCTCAGCTTGGCGATGTCGCGCAGCGAGTAGCGGCGTCCCCGACCGCGCGCCCGGCCCGGCACCACCAGGCCCAGGCGGTCGTAGCCGCGCAGGGTCTGGGGGTGCATCTCGGCCAACTGGGCCGCCACCGAGATGACGAAGATCGGCGCGTCGGGGTCGATCCTGTCGGGCAGCCGGGGCGCGCCTGAGGCAGTCATCGCGCGGCTCCGAACAGGGCGGCGCGGGGATCTGTCGGGTCCACCAGCGACGCGTACTCCTGCAGGGCCGCAGCAGCCTCGGGAGTGAGCGCCTTGGGAACCTGGACCTCGACTGTCACGAGCAGGTCGCCGGAGTCGCCCCGGGAGCTGTTCGCGCCCCTGCCGCGCACCCTGAAGGTGCGGCCGGTGGGGGTGCCCGCGGGCACCTTCAGCCTGACCTTCTGTCCCGACAGCGTCGGCACGTCGATCTCGGCGCCCAGGGCAGCCTCGGCGAACGTGATCGGGACCGTCACGGTGAGTTGGTTGCCCTTGCGTCCGAACACCGGGTGCTGACGGACGTGCACGGTGACGTACAGGTCGCCCGCGGCGCCGGAGTTCTCGCCCGGGCCGCCCTTGCCGGTGATCCTGATGCGCTGGCCGTCGGCCACGCCGGCGGGGATGCGCACCTGCATGGTGCGGGTGGACCGGCCGCGCCCGGTGCCACCGCAGACCGGGCACGGGTCCTCGATGATGAGGCCCCTGCCGTGGCAGTCGCGGCAGGGCTCGGCGACGGCGAACATGCCGCCGGACGTCGTGCTCTGCATGCCGCTGCCCTGACAGGTAGGACACACCTTGGGCACCGTGCCGGCCTTCGCCCCGGTGCCGTGGCAGGCGTCGCAGGGAGCATCCGAGATCGTCTGCATGCTCACCGTCGCGCCCTCGACGGCCTGGACGAAGTCGATGGTGACCTCACCCTCGATGTCGCTGCCGCGCCTCGGCCCGCGGGCCGGCCCACGACGCGCGCCGCCGACCCCTCCGAAGAGGTTGCCGAACAGGTCTCCGAGACCGGTGTCGCCGGCCGTGCGGAACAGGTCGTCCATGCCCGGCCCGGCCGACCCCGAGCCCGACCTGGGGAACCTGAAGCCCACGCCGAACAGGCTGCGCGCCTCGTCGTACTCCTTGCGCTTGGCAGGATCGGACAGCACGTCGTTGGCCTCGGAGACCTCCTTGAACTTCTGCTCCGCGTCGGCGTTGTGCTGGTTGGCGTCGGGATGGTACTGCCGCGCCAGCTTGCGGAACGCCTTCTTGATGTCCTCCGGTTTGGCGTCGGAGGCGACGCCGAGAACCTTGTAGTAGTCCTTCTCGAGCCAGTCCTTGGTGCTCATCGCGCCTTCCTCCTCTCCTACGGATCAGGACGGGTCTGCCACTGCCACCCTCGCCGGGCGCAGCACCCGATCGTTGAGTCTGACACCTTTCTGCATGACAGCGGAGACAGTCGTCTCGGTGATCTCACCCTCGTACGGCATGTGCATCAGCGCCTCGTGGATCTGCGGGTCGAAGACCTCGCCCACGTCGCCGTACACCTCCAGCCCGTACTTGGTGGTGATCTTCTCGAGCTCGTCGGCGACGAGCTTGAAGCCGCCGACGAGTTCGTCGTGCTCGCGTGCTGCCTCCACGCTGTCCAGCACCGGCAGCAGGTCGAGGACGACCGCCTCGATGCCGCCCTGGCGGGCCAGCGAGCGGTCCCTGTCGACGCGCTTCTTGTAGTTCGCGTACTCGGCCTGGAGGCGCTGCAGGTCGGCGGTGCGCTCGGCGACGAGCCCTTCGAGCTCGCCCACGCGGGAGTCATCGGCACCCGCCTGGGCGCCGTCGGGCTCACCGGGAGCCGCCGCGCCCTGCGGGGCCGAACCCTGCGCCGGCTGTCGCGGCTGGCCGGTCTTCGGATCGATCCGTCGCCTGTCGTGGACCGTCGGCCCGGGCTTCTCGGCCCGTTCCTGGTCGGCCGGGGCCCCGGGGGCAGGGGTCGCCTGCTCCCCGGGGACCTGGTCAGGCGCCGAACCGTTGGGATAGGTCGGCTCGCTCACTTCTGGTCCTTGCCGTCCTCGTCCACGATCTCGGCATCCACGACGTCGTCATCGGCCGGGGGCTGCGTCCACTGCTGCTCGTCGGACGGAGCGCCGCCCGCCTCGGACTGCTGCTTGGCCTGGGCCGCCGCGTACACGGCCTGGCCCATGGCAGCGGCCTTCGTGTTGAGGTCGTCCATGGCGGCCTTGACCGCGTCGTTGTCCTCGCCCTTCAGCGCTTCCTTCAGCTTCTCCAGCGCCTCGCTGACCGGCGTCTTCACGTCGTCGGAGAGGGACTCGGCGTTGTCGGCCAGCAGCTTCTCGGTACGGAACGCCAGCGCGTCAGCCTCGTTGCGCATCTCGACCGCCTCGCGACGCTTGCGGTCCTCCTCGGCGTGCGACTCGGCCTCGCGCATCATCTTGTCGATCTCGTCCTTGCCCAGGGCAGAGCCGCCCGTCACGGTCATCGACTGCTCCTTGGAGGTGGCCAGGTCCTTGGCGTGGACGTGGACGATGCCGTTGGCGTCGATGTCGAAGGTGACCTCGATCTGCGGCACGCCGCGAGGAGCCGGGAGCAGGCCCGTCAGCTCGAAGTTGCCGAGGGACTTGTTGTCCCGGGCGAAGTCACGCTCGCCCTGGTACACCTGGATCATCACGCTCGGCTGGTTGTCCTCGGCCGTGGTGAACACCTCGGACCGCTTGGTCGGGATCGTGGTGTTGCGCTCGATGATCTTCGTCATCACGCCGCCCTTGGTCTCGATGCCGAGGGAGAGCGGGGTCACGTCCAGCAGCAGGACGTCCTTCACCTCGCCCTTCAGCACACCGGCCTGCAGGGACGCACCCAGCGCGACCACCTCATCGGGGTTGACGCCCTTGTGGGGCTCCTTGCCGCCGGTGAGTTCCTTGACGAGGTCGACGACCGCCGGCATGCGGGTCGAGCCGCCGACGAGGATCACGTGGTCGATCTTGGAGACCGACGTGTTGGCGTCCTTGATGACCGCGTTGAACGGGGCGCGGCAGCGGTCGAGCAGGTCCTGCGTCATGCGCTGGAACTCGGCACGGGTCAGCCGCTCGTCGAGGTGCAGCGGACCCTCGGCACCCGCGGTGATGTACGGCAGGTTGATGGAGGTCTCCTGCGTGGCGGACAGCTCGATCTTCGCGCGCTCCGCGGCTTCCTGCAGGCGCTGGCGCGCCATCTTGTCCTTCGACAGGTCGACGCCGTACTTGTTCTTGAACTGCGTCACCAGCCAGTCGACGACCCGCTGGTCCCAGTCGTCGCCACCGAGCCGGTTGTCGCCCTTGGTGGCCTTGACCTCGAAGACGCCGTCGGCGATCTCCAGCAGGGACACGTCGAAGGTGCCACCACCGAGGTCGAACACCAGGATGGTCTGCTCGACGCGGCCCTTGTCGAGGCCGTACGCCAGCGCGGCGGCGGTCGGCTCGTTGATGATCCTGTCGACGGTGAGGCCCGCGATCTCGCCGGCCTCCTTGGTGGCCTGGCGCTCGGCGTCGCTGAAGTACGCGGGAACGGTGATCACGGCGTTGGTGACCGGCTCACCCAGGTAGGCCTCGGCGTCCCGCTTCAGCTTCTGCAGGACGAACGCGCTGATCTGCTGGGGGCGGTAGGTCTTGTCGTCGATCTGGGTCGTCCAGCTGGTGCCCATGTGGCGCTTGACCGACCTGATCGTGCGGTCGACGTTCGTCACCGCCTGCCGCTTGGCGACCTCGCCGACGAGGACCTCGCCGCCCTTGTCGAGGCCGTACGCCAGCGCGGCGGCGGTCGGCTCGTTGATGATCCTGTCGACGGTGAGGCCCGCGATCT
>JAEWIK010000077.1 GCA_023387135.1 Actinomycetes bacterium
ACGTTGAAGTCGTCGCCCGCGTCGTTGCGCAGGGTCTCGGACTCGATCATCTCGGCCTCGTCCTCCTCGGAGAGGTAGGACCCGGTCTCGACGTAGCGCGCACGCTCCGAAGCCGTGTAGATGCCCAGCTCCGAACGGTCGTCGAAGGTGAGGTAGTCCAGCGCGAGGCGACGGAAGATGTAGTCCATGAAGGACTGGGCGATCCGGATGTCCGGGTCGTCGGTCATGCCGGCGGGCTCGAACTTCAGGTTGGTGAACTTCTGCACGAAGCTCTCCAGCGGCACGCCGTACTGCAGGCCGATCGACACGGCGATCGAGAAGGCGTCCATCACGCCGGCCAGGGTCGAACCCTGCTTGCCCAGCTTGAGGAACACCTCGCCGAGCCTTCCGTCCTCGTACTGGCCGGAGGTCATGTACCCCTCGGCACCCGCGACGGAGAACGAGGTGGTGCGGCTGACGCGCGTCTTCGGCAGCCGGGTGCGGCGGGGACGGTACTCGACCTTCACCTCGGGCGCCGGCTTGGCGGGCGCGGTCTCGTCCTTCTTCTTGGCGTCCGACAGCGGCTGGCCGACCTTGCAGTTGTCGCGGTAGACCGCGAGCGCCTTCAGGCCGAGCTTCCAGCCCTGCAGGTAGACATCGGCGATGTCGTCGATCGTCGCGGTCTCGGGCAGGTTCACCGTCTTGGAGATCGCACCCGACAGGAACGGCTGCACGGCGGCCATCATCCTGACGTGGCCCATCGGCTTGATGGCGCGCTGGCCCATGGCGGTGTCGAAGATCTCGTAGTGCTCGGGCTTGAGCCCGGGCGCGTTGACGACGTGCCCGTGCTCGGCGATGTACTCGACGATCGCCTCGGCGGTCTCCTCGGTGTAGCCGAGGCGTGCCAGCGCCCGCGGGATCGTCTGGTTGACGATCTGCATGCTGCCGCCGCCGACGAGCTTCTTGAACTTCACCAGGGAGAAGTCGGGCTCGATGCCGGTGGTGTCGCAGTCCATCATGAAGCCGATGGTCCCCGTGGGGGCCAGCAGCGACGCCTGCGCATTGCGGAAGCCGTTCTTCACGCCGAGCTTGACGACCTGGTCCCACTCCGCGGTGGCGGCGTTGCGGATCGTGCCGTCGAGCGCGTCGAAGTCGCGCAGGTCGTCATTGGCGGCCTGGTGCTTGCGCATCACCCGCTGGTGCGCGCTGGCATTGCGGGAGTAGCCGTTGTACGGCCCCACCACCGCCGCCAACTCGGCGGAACGGCGGTAGGCGGCACCCGTCATCAACGACGTGATGGCCGCCGCGAGAGCGCGGCCTGCGTCGGTGTCGTAGCCCCTGCCGACGGCCATCAGCAGGGCGCCGAGGTTGGCGTAGCCGATGCCGAGCTGGCGGTAGTCCTTCGTCGTCTTCGTGATCGCCTCGGTCGGGAAGTCGGCGAACGTGATGGAGATGTCCATCGCGGTGATGATCAGCTCGACGGCCTTGGTGAAGTTCTCGGTGTCGAAGGTGTCGTCGTCGCGCAGGAACTTCATCAGGTTGAGGCTGGCGAGGTTGCAGGACGAGTTGTCCAGGCTCATGTACTCCGAGCACGGGTTGGACGCGGTGATCCTGCCGGTCTCGGGGTTGGTGTGCCACGCGTTGATGGTGTCGTCGTACTGCAGGCCCGGGTCGGCGCACTCCCACGCCGCCTTCGCGATCTTGTTGAACAGGTCGCGGGCGTCGACGGTGTCGATCACCTCGCCGGTCATCCTGGCGCGCAGGCCGAACTGGCCACCGTCCACGACAGCCTGCATGAACTCGTCGCTGACCCTGACCGAGTTGTTGGCGTTCTGGTACTGGACGCTGACGATGTCCTTGCCGCCGAGGTCCATGTCGAAGCCCGCGTCACGCAGCGCGCGGATCTTGTCCTCTTCGCGTGCCTTGGTCTCGACGAACTCCTCGATGTCGGGGTGGTCGACGTCGAGCACGACCATCTTGGCCGCGCGGCGGGTGGCGCCGCCCGACTTGATCGTGCCGGCCGACGCGTCGGCGCCGCGCATGAAGGAGACCGGACCCGAGGCGGTGCCGCCCGAGGACAGCAGTTCCTTGCTGGAACGGATCCTGGAGAGGTTGAGGCCCGCGCCCGAGCCGCCCTTGAAGATGAAGCCCTCTTCCTTGTACCAGTTGAGGATCGAGTCCATCGAGTCGTCGACACTCAGGATGAAGCACGCGCTCACCTGCTGCGGGCTGGCCGTCCCCACGTTGAACCACACCGGCGAGTTGAAGCTGAAGTACTGGTGCAGCAGCATCCAGGTGATCTCGTCGGAGAAGACGTCGGCGTCCTCACGGGTGGCGAAGTAGCCGTTCTCCTCCCCGGCGGTGCGGTACTTGGCGACCACCCTGTCGATGAGCGTCTTGAGGCTGGCCTCGCGGGAGGAGGTGCCGAGCGCGCCCCTGAAGTACTTCGTCGTGACGATCGTGGAGGCGTTGAGGCTCCAGAAGTCGGGGAACTCCACCCCACGCTGCTCGAAGACCGTCTCGCCGGACTTCCAGTTGGTCTGGACGACGTCGCGCAACTCCCAGGTGACCTCGTCGTACGGGTGCACGCCGGGGGTTGAGAACACGCGCCGCATCGTCAGGCCGGCTCCCTTTCGCGCCGCGCGCGAGGGGGCCTTAACCGTCTCGGTCATGCTGATGCCTTTCGGGTGGTGGGAGGGTGGGGTGTGAAGGTGAATCTTGTGCGCTAGCCCCGCGCCGACTGGCGGAGCTGCTCGATCTCGGCCTCGAAATCCTCGACCGATTGATAGTGCTTGTAGACAGACGCGAAGCGCAGGTAGGCGACAGGGTCGAGCTGGCTCAGCGGCCCCAGGACGGCGATGCCCACGTCGTTGGCGGGGATCTCCGCCTGCCCTGAGGAGCGGAGCGACTCCTCGACCTGCTGGCCGAGCCTCGCGAGGTCGTCCTCGGTGACCGGACGGCCCTTGCACGCCTTGGCGACGCCGCGGACCACCTTCTCCCTGGAGAACGGCTCGACGACGCCGGAACGCTTGACCACGACGAGCTGCATCTGTTCGAGGGTGGTGAAACGCCGCTCGCATTCGGGGCACTGACGCCGCCGGCGGATGCTGGTGCCGTCTTCTGCAACCCTGGAGTCGAGGACGCGGGTGTCTGTGTGCCGGCAGTAAGGGCAGTGCATCGTCCGCTCCTCTCGACGTCGCCGGGCTGTTGATGACCCTGTGGAGAACCCTGTGGGTTACTACCACTATCTGTGGACGAACCACATTGATGTAACTACTACATCTAGAGGTTATGCCAGGATAGCTCGGAGGGCAAGGGCGGCGTGTCGCGGCGTGTTGCTCAGCCGCGGAGCACCTCGACGGTCTGCTCGGGGGCCACGGGATCGTTGCTGACCGAGAGGAAGCTGGTCACCACCACGGTGGCCGAAGTGGCCATGAGGGCG
>JAEWIK010000096.1 GCA_023387135.1 Actinomycetes bacterium
CACGCCCCGCGCGGGCGGGCGGGGCTTCCGGCCGGGCGCTCGCTGCATGTCCAGCAGGTCGCCGCTGACCGGCACAGACGTTCGCCCCGGGCGGACCGCGTGGGTTCGTTTGGGGTAGTCGTGTAAGACTTACCTGTGCCCAGGTTTCTGTCGTCGAGGCCAGACTCCCGCCTCATCCCGCTGCCCTGGGACGCGCCCTTGGCCGAGTGGCCCGCCGACTTCCTGGTGGCGCTGCCCCGAGGCATCTCCCGCCACGTCGTGAGGTTCATCAAGGTCGGCAGCTCGGTCTACGCCGCCAAGGAAGTGATCGAGCACCTTGCCCTCCACGAGTACCGGACGCTGACCGACCTCCACCGCACCGACACCCCCGCCGTCGAGCCCGTCGGCGTGGTCACCGGCAGGATCGGTGCCGACGGCCAGGAACTCGACCCCGTCCTCATCACCAAGCACCTCGAGTTCTCCCTGCCCTACCGCGCGCTGTTCGACCACGGCGTCAGGCCCGACACCGTGTCGCGGCTGCTCGACGCCCTGGTCGTCCTGCTGGTGAGGCTGCACCTGATCGGGTTCCTGTGGGGCGACGTGTCGCTGTCGAACGTCCTGTTCCGCAGGGACGCCGGCCAGTTCGCCGCCTACCTGGTGGACGCCGAGACCGCCGAGGTCCACGAGAAGCTCAGCGACGGCCAGCGGGAGCACGACCTGCAGATCGCCATCACCAACCTGTACGGCGAGTTCAGCGACCTGGAGGCCGGGCGGATGCTCGACCCTTCGCTCGACCCGCTGAAGCTGGTGGAATCCATCGACCAGCGCTACCGCGACCTGTGGGCCGAACTCACCGGCGTCGAGGAGTTCTCCGGCCAGGAGACGTACAGGATCGAGAACCGGGTGCGCAGGCTCAACGCCCTCGGCTTCGACGTCGCCGAACTCGACATCAGGACGTCGCCGGACGGTTCGACGATCCGCATCCAGCCCAAGGTGGTGGACGCCGGGCACCACTCCCGACGGCTGCTGCGGCTGACGGGCCTCGACACCGAGGAGAACCAGGCGCGACGGCTGCTCAACGACCTCGACACCTTCCGCGCACGCACCAACCAGCAGCACGTCGACGAGGCAGTGGTCGCCCACCAGTGGCTGACCGAGTGCTTCCAGCCGGTCGTCAACGCGGTGCCGGGCGACCTGCGCGGCAAGCGTGAGGCCGCCCAGGTCTTCCACGAGGTGCTCGACTACCGCTGGTACGCCTCGCAGCGCCAGAGCCGCGAGGTGCCGCTGCTGGAGGCGACCTGGGGCTACATCCAAGACGTCCTGCGGGCGCTGCCCGACGAGGCGATGGCGCAGGTGTCGCCGGTGAGCGACGCCGACGGCCGCCAGCTCGCCAACCCGTTCGATCCCTCCCAGGGCTTCGTCGACGACGAGGGCCCCATGCCCGAGGACCCGTGGGAGTCCGAGGCCGACGCCGCCCCGGCCACCCCCGGCTTCCTCGACATCGCCGCGCTGCGCTCGAAGTCACGGTAGACATCTGCCCTCGTTGGCCCGACATGCCGCGTCAGGCCGCGACCAATAGACTCGGCCCGTGAGTTTCAGGTTGTATGACAGCGCCACGCGGGCAGTGCGCGAGTTCGAACCCCTCGTACCGGGTGTGGTGTCGATCTACCACTGCGGGCTCACCGTGCAGTCGTCGCCTCACCTCGGGCACATCCGCAAGGAGGTCGTCTTCGACGTCCTGCGACGCTGGCTGACGTTCAGCGGCTACGAGGTGAAGGTGGTCGCCAATGTCACAGACATCGACGACAAGATCCTCGAGAAGTCGGCCGCGGCCGGGGTCGAGTGGTACGCGCACGCCTACACCTTCGAGCGTGAACTCCACGCCGCCTACGCGTCCCTCGGCTGCCTGCCGCCCACCTACGAGCCGCGCGCGACCGGGCACATCCCCGAGATGATCGAGCTCATCGAGACCCTCATCGAGCGTGGCCACGCCTACGCCGCCGACGACGGGTCGGGCGACGTGTACTTCGACGTCCGTTCGTGGCCCGAGTACGGCGCCCTGTCGCACCAGAAGGTCGACGACATGGAGGCCGCCGCCGACGCGGACCCGCGCGGCAAGCGCGACGCTCGCGACTTCGCGCTCTGGAAGGGGCACAAGCCGGCCGAGCCGATCACCGCGTCCTGGCCGTCGCCGTGGGGCCGCGGACGCCCCGGCTGGCACATCGAGTGCTCGGCCATGGCGGGCAAGTACCTCGGGGACGAGTTCGACATCCACGGGGGCGGGCTGGACCTGCGGTTCCCGCACCACGAGAACGAACTCGCCCAGTCCCGGGCCGCCGGACGAGCTTTCGCGCGCTTCTGGATGCACAACGCGTGGGTGACGGCGGCCGGGGAGAAGATGAGCAAGTCGCTCGGCAACGGCGCCCTGGTGAGCGAGGTGGTCAAGCAGTACCCCGCGCGCGCCGTCAGGTTGTACCTGCTCGCGCCGCACTACCGGTCGGCCGTCGAGTTCTCCGACACCTCCCTGCAGGAGGCCACCGCCCAGTTGGCGAGGATCGACAGCTTCTTCGACAGGGCCACCCGGCTGCTGGGCGGCGAGGGCCACTGGTTCGCCTACCCGGTGTCGGTCCCGCCCGAGTTCGCCGAGGCCATGGACGACGACCTCGGCACTCCGGGGGCGATGGCCGTCCTGTTCGCCGCCATCAGGAAGGGCAACGGGCTGATCGAGGCCGGCGACACCGAGGCGCTGGTGGACGAGTTCGGGGCCGTCGCCGGCATGCTGCGCGTGCTGGGGCTCAACCCGATGGACGAGCCGTGGTCTGCCGCCGCGTCGTCTCGGGGCGACCTTGTCCCGGTCGTCGACGGGCTGGTGAGCGCCCTGCTCGACCAACGGCAGGAGGCCCGCGCCCGTATGGACTATGCGGCCGCCGACACCATCCGGGACAGGCTGAAGGCCCTCGGACTGAAGATCGAGGACACCCCCACGGGTGCCCGCTGGAGCTTGGAGGACTGATGCCCGGAAACAGCCAACGCCAAGGAGCCGTCCGCAAGAAGGGGAAGACGACGCCCGCCGACTCGGGCGGACGCGTGCGCCGCGGGCTGGAAGGCAAGGGGCCCACGCCCAAGGCCGAGGATCGGCCCTACCACAAGGCGTATCGCAAGCGCGGCCCGGACGATCCCGGCAAGTCTCCCGACCGTCCGAAGACCGGGCGCCAGGGCGGCCCCGCCCGCGGCGGCGGTCGTGCCAGGCCGGGTGGCACGGCGACGGCGGGGGCCGACTGGGTCATCGGTCGCAACGCGGTGCTGGAGGCGCTGCAGGCGGGCCTGCCCGTCAAGCGGGCGTTCGTCGCCGAGGGGGCCGAGCGTGACTCGCGGCTGCGCGACATCCTCGCCTTCGCCGCCGACCACGGCATCCCCTTGCTGCAGGCCAACCGCACCGAACTCGACAGGCTGACCGGAGGCGGCGTCCATCAGGGAGTGGCCATCCAGCTCCCCGAGTACGAGTACACCGACCTCGAGGAGATCCTCTCCGACGCCCTGCACGCCGAGCCTGCTGGGCTGGTCGTGGCGCTCGACTCGGTCACCGACCCGCGCAACCTCGGTGCGATCATCAGGTCCGCTGCGGCTTTCGGGGCGCAGGGCGTCATCATCCCCGAGCGCCGCTCGGCACACCTCACCGCCGCCGCCTGGAAGACGTCGGCGGGCGCGGCCGCGCGCGTCCCGGTGGGGCTGGTCACCAACCTGAACCGCACCCTGAAGAAGTTCTCGGACGCCGGCTTCACGGTGGTCGGGCTGGCGGGCGAGTCCGACACCGACATCTCGGGCTTCCCCGGCATCGACGGTCCTGTGCTGCTCGTCGTCGGGTCTGAAGGCGAAGGGCTGGCGCGCCTCGTCCGCGAGAACTGCGACGTCCTGGCGTCGATCCCGATCACGTCCAACGTCGAGTCGCTCAACGCCTCGGTGGCGGCCGCCATCGCCCTCTACGAGATCACCCGCTCCCGCGGCTGAGCGGGGCTCGAGGTCAGGCGCCGGCGACGGCCGCGACCAGGGCCGCGTTGAAGGCGTTCAGGTCGCGGGGGCTGCGGCTGGTGACGAGGTTGCCGTCCACCACCACCTCCTGGTCGACCCAGGTGGCGCCGGCGTTCTTGAGGTCGGTCGAGATGCGGACCGTCGAGGTCAGCGTGCGGCCGTCGACGACCCCGGCCTCGATGAGGATCCAGGGGCCGTGGCAGATCGAGGCGACAGGCTTGTCGTCGTCGAAGAACGCCCTGACGAACTCGATGGCGCGCGCGTTGTTGCGCAGCTTGTCGGCGTTGAGCGTGCCGCCCGGCAGCACCAGCGCGTCGTAGTCGGCGGGATCTGCCTCGTCGAGGGTGAGGTCGACCTCGAAGTCGTCCCCGCGATCCCAGTCGCCGATGAGGGCGGTGATCACGCCGGGCTCCTCGGAGATGAGCACCGGCTGTCCCCCAGCCTCCTCGACCGCCTTCCAGGGTTCCGTGAGTTCCGGCTGCTCCACTCCCCGCTTGAGGACGAAGGCAACCTTCTTGCCGTTCAACTGGGCCACTGTCTCTCCCTTTCATGACTGGTTCTTTCGAGCCTACTCACGGTGCGTGGCACCGTCGGTGACGTAGCGACGCCCCCGCGACGACGTAGCCGCGACCTTCGAGCGCTCAGACGGCGGAAGTGCGCACTTAGCATCGACAGACCGCCGGCCACCGACGTCCACGAGAGGAAGACCCATGTACGAGTTCGAGAACCAGGCAGCCTACGAGTACGACACCGTGCAGTTGAAACTGGCGTTCAACGTCTTCGCGGCCGGGGTGAAGTCGGCCGCCCTCGCCGAGTACGACAGCCTGCTGAACAAGCGCTCGCGCGACGGCTGGGAACTCGTCAGTTCGACCTTCGTCGCCGACGTCTCCGGCGGCATCCTGGTCACCTTCAGGAAGCTGCGCCGGGTGCAGGAACAGGCTGCCGCCGCCGAATCCGACTTCGACAGCCCCCGCTGACGACACAGAGCACCGCCGGCCCCAGCGAGGGACCGGCGGTGCCGTGTCGTGAAGGTGGGACTAGACGCCGAGGCGATCCCTGCGGATGAGCTCGCCGTCGGTGTAGTTGGTGGTGGGGACGTGTCCGGCCAGCGGCACGATGCGCTCGTGGATGGCGTCCACGATCCACTCCGGCTGCGGGAAGAACAGGTCTTCGAGCTCGGGAGCCGGGGTGATGTGGTTGCGCGAACCCACCACGACGACAGGGGCGTCGAGATCGTCGAAGGCGACGTTCTGGACGTGCGAGGCCACTGTGTGCAGGAACGAACCGCGCTCGACGGCGTCCGAGGCGAGCACCAGCCGGCCGGTCTTCTTCACCGACGCCAGCAGCTTCTCGTAGTTCAGCGGAGCCACGAAGCGCAGGTCGATGACCTCGGCCGACACCCCGTACTTCTCCTGCAGGATGTCGGCGGCCTCCAGCGCCCGGTACAACGTGGCGCCGATCGTCGCGATGGTGACGTCGGTGCCTTCGCGGCGGATCGCCGGTTCACCCTCCGGGGTCTCGTAGTAGCCCTCGGGGACGCCACCCGGCTCGAACTGCTCGCCCAGGTCGTACAGCAACTGCGACTCCAGGAAGATCACCGGGTCGGTGCCCGCCAGCGCGAGGTTGAGCATGCCCTTGGCATCCGTCGGGGTGGCCGGGAAGTAGACCTTGAGACCCGGGATGTGGGCCACCAGCGACGACCAGTCCTGCGAGTGCTGGGCGCCGTACTTGTTGCCGAC
>JAEWIK010000123.1 GCA_023387135.1 Actinomycetes bacterium
TGGGTCGACGGCAAGGTGGGCTACGTCGTGAGCTTCGAGCGGCGCGACCCCCTGTTCGCCATCGACCTCGCCGATCCGAAGAAACCGAAGGTCATGAGCGCGCTCAAGATCCCCGGCTTCAGCACCTACCTCGACACGTGGGCCGACGGACTCTTGCTCGGCCTCGGCGTGGACACCGGCGACGACGGCGCGATGCGGGGCCTCAAGCTCTCGATGTTCGACACGTCCGACCTCTTCGACGTCACCGAACAGAAGAAGACGAAGGTCGACTTCGACGACTCCGAGGCGCTCTCCAACCACAAGGCGTTCCTGGTGGACCGCGAGCGTGGGCTGATCGGGTTCCCTGCCCTCAAGTGGAACGACGAAGGCGCCTCGACCCTCAGGTACCTCGTCTACGGCTACGACCCGCAGAAGGGCTTCGAGCTGAAGAAACAGTTGCCGGTCAAGGCGGGCGACGGGTGGCCGGTGGGCGTGCGCGGCCTGCGGATCGACGACGCCCTCTACGTCGCCTCCCAGAACGGTGTCGAGGTCTACTCGACCAGCTCATTCGGCAAGCTGGCGGCCGTCGACCTGGGCTGACCGGCACCGCGGGCGCCATGGCCGGCGGTGCTAGCCCTTCTCGGCGCCCTCGGCGTTCGACATGATGCGCCGCTGGAAGACGAAGAACAGCAGGGCGACGGGGATCGACATCAGCACGGCGGCGGCGAGCTGCAGCGGGTACTGGTTGCCCTGCCCCAACTGGCCGGAGGTCAGGGTGGCGACGCCGGTCGTGAGGGTGTGGAGTTCGGGGCTCTGGCGGGAGATCACGAAGTGCGCGAACTCGTTCCAGGAGCCCTGGAAGCTGAGGATCAGCAGCGTCACCAGGGCGGGACGGGCCATCGGCAGGACGATCGACCAGAACGTCCTGAAGATGCCCGCCCCGTCGATCCGGGCGGCCTCCTCGACGCTCGCGGGGATCGAGTCGAAGAACTGCTTCATGATGAAGATGCCGGCGGCGTCCACGACCAGCGGGATGATCATGCCCGCGTAGCTGTCCCAGATCCCCAATTGCTTCAGGATCAGGAACCGCGGGATCAACAGCACCACGTTGGGCACCGCCATGACGGCGATGAGCAGGGCGAAGACCGCGGCGCTGCCGGGGAAGCGCAGCCGGGACAGCGCGTAGCCGGCCAGCGAGTCGAAGAACGCCCTCGCCAGCGTGACGACGACCGCCACGATGGCGGAGTTCATCGTCCAGCGGAGCAGGGGGACCTGCGTGAACAGCCGCTCGTAGGCGGCGTACGTCCACGTCTGGGGAATGAGCGAGAGCGGGTTCTGGGTGGCGTCGGCGTCGGTCTTGAAGCTCGACGCTATCGAGATCAGGAAGGGGTAGATGTAGATCAGGGCCAGGGCCACCAGCAACAGGTAGCCGATGGTGAGCCTGCTGACGGCGGCGGGGGAGAGCCGCCGGCGCCTCACGGTGAGGGGAGTGCCGTCGTGGCTGACGACCGGCGACCCCGTCGATGCCTGCATGGTGGTCATCGCACCTGTCCCATCGTCGCCGAGACCCTGCGGGCGCGGATCGCGTCGCGGTCGCGCAGCAGCCAGCGTTGCAGCAGCGTGAAGGCGACGATGATCGCGAACAGGATGAAGGAGATCGCTGCGCCCTCGCCCCAGTTCAGCTCCCGGAACGAGGTCGAGTAGGCGAGGAAGGCGGGCGTCAGGGTCGTCTTGCCCGGGCTGCCGCCGCCGGTGAGGTAGATCTGGTCGAACACCTGCCAGGTGCCGATCAAACCGAGCGTGAGCACGGTGAACAGGGTCGGCTTCAGCAGCGGCAGGGTGATGTGGAAGAACGTCCTGAAGGCGCCGGCGCCGTCGACGCGGGCGGCCTCCTCCACTTCCTGGCCGATGCTCTGCAGGCCGGCGAGGAACAGCAGCATGAACGTCCCGGACGTGGTGAAGATCGCCAGGATGATGATGGCGCACATCGCCACGGACGGCCCCGCCAGCCAGTCCCAGCCGGTGATGCCGAGGAAGCCGGGCTGGTCGAGCCAGTCGGGCGGGCCCGAGACGCCGAACGCTCCCACGATGTTGTGGATGACTCCCGAGGGGTCGGCGAACCAGTTGGGCCCGTTGATGCCGAACCAGCGCAGCACGGCGTTGACGGTGCCCGACGCCGTGAAGAGGAAGATGAAGATGGTGGTGATGGCGATCGAACTGGTGACCGACGGGAAGTAGAACGCCGTCCTGAAGAAGCCCCTCGCCTTGAGCAGCCGTTGGTTCACCTGCACCGCGAGGAAGAGCGCGAGCGCCGTCTGCAGCGGCACGACGAGGATCACGTAGTAGACGTTGTTCCTGATGGCGGTGCCGAAGTCGCGCTGGGCGAGGCCCGGCTGGACGAGCACCTTGGAGTAGTTCCTGGCGCCCACGAAGTCGGAATTGCCGAGCGGTGACCCGAGGCCGTTCCAGTTGCTGACGCTGACCCACAGCGCCAGGAAGATCGGCAGCACCAGGAAGACGCCGATGATCACCAGCGCCGGGGTGACGAACAACCAGCCGAACCTGCCCTCGGGCCCGCGGATGTTGCGTGCCATGTCAACTCCCTCTCCCGCGGGGGTGGCCGGGCCGGAACCCGGCCCCCCGGCGGCGGCTAGCCCAT
>JAEWIK010000154.1 GCA_023387135.1 Actinomycetes bacterium
TCGCACTGTGTCCAGGACGAGGAACTGACCCAGATCGCTATCGACAAGGGCCTCACGGTGATCGCCTTCGAGGCGATGAACCACTGGCTTCCAGACGGCTCGCTCAACGTCCACGTCTTCCACAAGAACAACGAGCTGGCCGGCTACTGCTCGGTCCTGCACGCGCTGCAACTCGCAGGAACCACGGGCCGCTACGGACGGCGACTGCGCGCGGTGGTTGTCGGGTTCGGAGCCACGGCGCGAGGCGCGGTGACCGCGCTGAACGCCCTCGGCGTGCCCGAGATCGAGGTCCTCACCCGGCGGCACGTGGAGGCGGTCGCGGCCCCCATCCACGCGGCGCGGCTGGTCCACCTCGACGTCGATGAAGCAGGCCGCGCCGAGGCCGCGACCGACGACGGCGGGGTGCCACTCGCCCTCTTCCTGGCGGGGCACGACGTCATCGTCAACTGCACCCGCCAGGACACCGACTCGCCTCTGATGCTGCTCACCGAGAACGACCTGCCCAGCCTGACGCCCGGCACCCTGATCGTCGACGTGTCGTGCGACGAGGGCATGGGGTTCGCCTGGGCGCGCCCCACCACCTTCATCGAACCGACGTTCACCGTCGGCGACAACGTCCTGTACTACGCGGTCGACCACAGCCCCTCGTACCTGTGGGACTCGGCCACCTGGGAGATCAGCGCGGCGCTGTTGCCGCTCCTCCCGAGCATCCTGGACGGACCTGACTCCTGGCAGGCGGCCCCGACGATCGGCCGCGCCATCGAGATCCGCGAAGGCGTCATCCAGAACCCCGCCATCCTGTCCTTCCAGGACCGCGACCCGAACCCGCCCCACACGCACCTCGGAGCGTAGGCCCGGCACCGGGAACGGGCGGGCCCTGCCAAGCAGGATTGGACGACGGGCCGCGAGAACGTCCACCTCGGGCTCATTCCATAAGGTCGGAGGTATCAAAATCCCGCAGGGCGGCGAATGCCCGCAAGGCCGCGGCGAACTCCGCCTCGGCGCTGAGCAACGTAATGACATCCTCCGCCAATGCCTCGCGGATCTCGTTGCTAGATGCGCTTGACCACATCAGAAGGGCTCGGTCGAGATCTTGGATTCTGCAGAACTTCGAATACATGAGGTCCTTCCGATTGAGGTCGCACTTGCGGATTGTGCTAGCCCCCCTCATGCTGTCATTGGCGGCAATAACCATCGGTCCCGCGTGGGCGATGTGTTCAGAGGGGTCATCGACAAAGGGATCGATCAGCCTGAGAGACGCGTCTTCCGGCCAGAAGTCTCCCTTGTTAGTGTTGCACCGTGTGCAGGACCAGCCAAGGTTGGACCATTCGAGCACCAAGTCAGGAAAGCGACTCTTGGGTTGAATGTGCTCGACTGCCAAGTAGGACGTGTCTGCAGGGATAGCCTCGCAGTACATGCACTTGTGATGACATTCCTCCGCGAGTGCGGACTTCAGAGCGGGCGTGTTCCAAGGAGCGGGCCTGTGGTCCGGCTCAGCAGCCAGATACTCCTCGGTCTTCAAGGGGCCATGTGTTACGAGCCATTCCGGGGCGGGGCCTTTGCTCAGCTTAAGCATGGCGCTTCTCAATTGCGGCAATTGCGGACGGGAACTGCCGCTCAAGGCCGATCTCAGACAAGCGTATTCGCAGGCGGCGTAGATCGTCTGCCGTGGCATTGGGAGGAAGGTTCGCTACTGCCTCACCGAGTGCGGATTGAACCCACAATGGCAGTGGGGTGTCCAAACCAAGGACGCGTTGCAGAGTTTCGTCAGCCGTGCCCGCCGCGTTCAAGTTGCCAAGCTTTTGACTGCTGACGCGTGTGCTGTTACCCAACCTACCCAGTGCGTAGACATAGCATTCACGCGTCGCCGTGACGACAAAAGGACTGTGAGTTGCCACGATAAACGACACTGATGGGAAGGCCTGAAGTAGTGATGGGACGATGAGTCGCTGCAGTTCTGGATGCAGGTGGTTTTCGGGCTCATCGATGCAAACCGTAAAGGACCGAGTGTTCTGGCTTCGCAGGAATATCTGCCACGATAATTCCAACATCGCAGAAAGTCCGCCAGACGATGCCTCGAGAGGGAACTCGCCCGTTTCAGTGTTCAATATCAGTTCGCCGTTTTCGACGAGGAGTCCTCGAAAGCCGAGGTCGCCAGGCAAGAAGTCTCTCAGAACGTCCTGGAAGCCCTCCCATATTCTGATTGCGGATTCGGTACTGCGCACGACTCGATTGCCGTACCCGTGGAGCGCTGCCCCGATCAGGGCCTCCTTCATCCGAAATAGAGGAGGGTGGTGGCTCGTTCCTCCCGTGTATCGGACCTGGATCTCGGACGCGAACTGTGCGAGGAGTGTTTCCGTGTCAGAGAACCTAGCCGGAAGGCTCTCCATCTGTCGATAGGAGCTAATGGAGCGATGTGACGAGATGAATATGCCAGGCACGCCCTGCATTGCGCTGTAGGACACCTGTGCCATTGATACACCAGTTGTTGGCGGTTCTAGAATAAATGTCCGTCCACCATTGCTGTAGCTCAGCTCGCCGATTACAGATCGTGAGTCTTCTTGAGGGGATGTCGTTTGCGTGCGTCCCCGGGTCACGAACTGGCCTTGCCAGTTGAAGTGTGGCGCTAGCACATTCAGGAGTGTCGTCTTTCCAGCCGCGTTGGCTCCGGTCAACACAGTCAGCTGTGGATGGAACGTGATATCGACTTCGTCGAACTGGCGCCAACTCGAGACAGTCAGGCGGGAGAGCGTAAGGTCGCCTCGTGGGCGGTTCAGGTCTGTCTGCTCCCGGAGTTGCTGGATCTCGATCCACTCGCTCAGTTCCCTAGAGGCCGGATCGGGCAGCCATGAGTCTGCGGGTGAGTCTCGCACGGTGTCCCCAAGTTTGGTGAGGCGGACGGATCCGTAGCTTGTTAGCTCGATGAGCGACTGGTGCTCAAGTAGGTCAAGCGCTTGGTACATCAAGCGATAGGTGGATCCGTCGGACGCCCAGTCCGGCGTGTCACGATTAACGACCGCGAAGAGATTCCAGAGCTGGACGTCGGTTTCCGGCGTCTGCACGATAGCTCGGAAGATTCGGTCGGCGGTCTCGCTGAGCGTGTGCCAGTCCACCAGCGGATTGTAGAGCAGGCATCTCACGGCGTGCTTGAATCTCGAGCGAGGCCTTCGACTGTGGCGGTCGTTGAGTGCGATCAGCAGCGATCCGCGGAGCGACGCATTCCCTATGCTGCGCAAGGCAGCCGCGGTCCTGGCGTAGACCTTGGAAATGAGCCGTCGCGAGACGACTCGCGACAGCTATCACGCGACTGCGTGCAGTTCCAAGCGGAGCCCGAGCGCTTCGGTGACCTTCAGGATCGTCGACCAGGTGGGGTTGCCGTCTGCTGAGAGAGCTTTGTAGAGCCCGTCCCGGCTCATGCCCACGCGGCGAGCGAGCTCGCTCATGTTGCGAGAGCGGGCGATTACTCCCAGGGCGCGCGGCACTGCGGAAGGATCGTCGCCGGACTCGTCAAGGGCGATCGCCAGGTAGGCGGCGACGTCATCGAGCCCGTCAAGGTAGTCGGCCGCGTCGAACGGCTTGAACTTACTGGTCGCCATGGCTCTTCTGCTCCTCTCGCCACTCGTTTGCGAGTTGCTGAGCTCTCGCTATGTCCATCTGTTGAGTCGACTTGTCGCCGCCCGCCAGCAGCACGATCAGGACGTCTCGTTCCTGCAGGAAGTAGACGCGATAGCCCGGCCCGAAGTGCATCCGGAGTTCGGAGACCCCTCCTCCGACTGGCGCCACATCGCCGGAATTGCCGTGCGCGAGCCTGTCGACGCGCTGCAGGATGCGGAGCCTTGCGTGCCGGTCCTTCAGCTTCCGTAGCCAGTCGTGGAACTCCTGAGTCCGAAACTGCTGGGGCTCGGCGCCGGGCATGTGTCGATTATAGATGACATATGCCCGGTTGGGCAATCGTGGGCGGTCGGTCCTCGTCACTGGTTCTGCGGCGGTCATCGGACGGGCGTCGCCGCGGGCACGTCAGGGCATGGGGCAGGTGGCGGTCCAGGTGGAGGTGGAACCGCCGGCCTCGAAGCTCGTCCCGTCGGGCAGGACGATGCTGGCCCTCACCTGGCGCGGGGCCTGGCCGCGCAGGGTGAACTCGTGGTCGTCGTGCCGCCACTCGACGTGGATCGGTCCGGCGGGGGAGTCGTAGGTCGCATCGACCCAGTTGATGCCGGGGCCGGGAGTGGGCTTGATGAGGACGCGGCAGTAGCCAGGTGCTGCGGGACGGATGCCCGCCACCACCTTGTACAGCCAGTCGCAGACGGCTCCGAAGGCGTAGTGGTTGAGGCTCGTCATGATCGGGTCGTTGAGAGTGCCGTCGGGCAGGACCGAGTCCCAGCGTTCCCAGGTCGTGGTGGCGCCCTGCGCGACCTGGTAGAGCCACGAGGGGCAGCCCTCCTCCAGCAGCAGCTTGTAGGCGTCGTCGACGTAGCCGTTCTCCGAGAGCGCCCACGTCACGTAGGGGGTGCCCGCGAATCCGGTGGTCGCCCGATACCCCGCGGCCCTGACGAGCTCGGCGAGCCGGGCCGCCGCAGGGGCGACGTCCGGGCCCTCCAGCAGCCCGAAGTGCAGGGCGAGGGCATAGACGGTCGCGCAGTCGGAGTGAACCCTGCCGTCCCGCACGTAGTGGGAGTTGAAGGCGCGCCTCGTCCGGGAGGCGAGTTCGGCCCAGTGGTACTGGTCGTCCTTCCCCAGCACCGTCGCGGCTTCGGCGGCGAAGGTGGCGCTCCGGAACAGGCTCGCGGTGGCGACGACGCCCGGGTCTGCCTTCGCGGCCTGCGCGTCCTTCGGCGGGCTGTCGGGGTCGAGCCAGTCGCCGAACTGGAAGCCGGTGTCCCACAGCCCTGTCGGGGACAGCAGCGGCTCGATCGAGTGCAGGTGCGCCGCCATGGCGGGGTAGTGGGCGGCGAGCCTGTCGGTGTCGCCGTAGGCCCACCACAGCGCCTGGGGCACCCACACCGAGGCATCGCCCCAGACTGCCGCGGGGCCGTCCCACAGCGGGTCGGCGACGTCGTGCAGCCGGGGCACTATCCACGGGACCACGCCGCCGTGGTGAGCCTGCTCCTCGGCGAGGTCGAGCAGCCAGCCGTGCAGGAAGTCCGAGACATCGAACTGGAAGGCGGCAGTCGGAGCGTAGACGGCGATGTCGCCCGTCCAGCCGAGCCTCTCGTCCCGCTGCGGGCAGTCGGTGGGCACCGACAGGAAGTTGCCCTTCTGGCCCCACACCGAGTTGTGGACGAGCTGGTTGACGCTCGGATCGGAACAGGCGAACGTCCCCGTGCGGCGGAGGTCGGAGCCGACGACGACGGCCTCGAGGCTGTCGGTGGTCAGCTCGCCGGGCCACCCGCTCACCTCGGCGTACCTGAAGCCGTGGAAGGTGAGAGTCGGCTCGAACGCGTCGACCCCTCCCGAGAGGACGAAGGTGTCGGTCGCCTTCGCGGTGCGCAGCGCCTCGACAGCGAGTTCGCCGTCCTGCAGGGTCTCGGCGTGCCGGATGACGATCGCGGAACCCGCCGGTCCCTGCGTGGTGAACCTCACCCAGCCGACGAGGTTCTGGCCGAAGTCGACGAGGAGCCGCCCGGACGGCGAGCGCCAGACCTTCACCGCGGCGACCGTCTCGAGCCGCCGGATCGGCGGGCCGGCCTGCGGCACCAGGGTGCTGTGGTCGAAGGCGATCTCGCGGACGGGCAGAGGCCGTGGCAGGGATCGGGCGCCGGCGTCGATGCACTGGCCGTCGTACAGCGAGTTCGCGGTCACCCCGGTGGTCTGCCCGCGCCAGTCGGACGACGTCGTCATGGTCTGGCGACGGCCGTCGGCGAAGTCGACCACGAGGACGGCGAGGAAGCCGATCAGGTCGCCATCGTTGTGGGCGCGCCACGGACCGAAGTCTCCCCGGTACCAGCCGTTGCCGAGCCGGGCGCTCACCGTCAGCTCCGGGCCTCCGTCGCGGACGTGCGCCGTGACGTCGTACTCCTGCCAGGCCAGGCGCCACCTGTAGGCGGTCCAGCCGGGGGAGAGGAGAGCGTCGGACGCCGCCCGGCCGTTCACCTCCGCCTCATACACCCCGTGGGCGGTCGCGAACAGGCGAGCCGCGAGCACCTCCGAGGGCGCCTGGTCGAGGGCGGTCGTCCCGGTGAGCCGCACTGCCGCTTCCCTGGCGGCGTCCGCGGTGATCATCCGCGCTCCCGCGAGGGGCTGCCTGCCTGACAGGCTCTCGGTCTGGCGCGCAGGCTCGCGGGTGGGTGCTGTCATCGGTGACTCTCCTCTGGCGGTCGGTGGTCTCAGTAGGCGAGGCCGCGGGGTTCGGGGCCGAGCGGGGGGACTGTCGGGTCGGGGACCTGGAAACCGTTGGCCTTGTAGGCCTCGTAGTCGAACTGCTCGCACTCGTCGTAACCGAGCTTGTGGTACTCGTAGAAACCTTCCCACTCCTCATAGCCCTCACCCAACGACGACTCCAGGAACGCATCCGCCATCGCCTGCCCCAACGGCGCGCCCGTCCAGAACGCACCCATCGCCAACAGGTTCGCGTTGTTCGCCGTCGCAGCCCGCTTCGCCGACGGCAACGTCTCCGCCACCGCCGCATGCACATGCGGCACCTTGCTCGCGGCGATGTGGATCCCCATCCCCGTCCCACAGAACGCCAACGCCTTCTCGTACTCACCCTCGGCGATCTTCGACGCCACCAGGAACCCCGCACGGTGATACATCGGCGCCGTCTCCAAGTCAGGGGTGACGTCCTCCACCGTCCAACCCCGCTCGATCAGGTGCTGCTTCACAGCCTCCTTCAACGGGAACCCCGCGAAATCGGCACCGACAACGACGAACCTGTCCCTAGCTGTTTTCATCTGGCTTCCTTTCGGGGTCACGCCGGGTCTCCGGTGAGGAGGGTGAGGTCGATGCTGTCGGCGAGTGCACGATTGCCCGCCGTGTTCGGGTGGGTGCCGTCCGCGTCCAGATCGGGCAGCAACCGGCCGGGGGAGGACGGGTCGTCGAGCACCGGCTCGACATCGAGGACGGCGTCGAAGGCGGCCTGTGCACGGATCCACGCGTTGGCCCGCCGGCGACGGTCCTCGTGGTCGTCGTCCCACAGGTAGCCGCCGCATCGGGGCGGGATCGTCGTGACGAAGGCCCTGACGCCGCGGGCATGGATGCGCTCGGCCAACGTGCTCAGGTCGGCCGCCAACTGCTCGGGCGTGGCGCCGAGGTAGACGTCGTTGGAGCCCTCCAGGACCACGACCTCGCTGAGCCCGGCGTGAGAGAGCACGTCGCGTTCGAGCCGGGCCAGGGCGTTCACCCCGACCAGGCTGGTGCCGAGCCCGCCGACGGTGTTGCCGCCGATCCCCGCGTTGACGACCGCCCGCCGGCGCGGGTCGCCGGCGGGGAGGCCGACGAATCGCTCGGCGAGAAAGTCGGTCCAGCGGGTGTCGGTGCCGAAGTCGGCGCCGGCACCGTCGGTGATCGAGTCCCCGAGCACCACGACGGCTCCGCGCGCGTCGGGTTCCAGCACGTCGATGGCGTCGACCCACAGCCAGTCGAACGCGGTGGGCCTGAAGGCGGCGGCGTCCACGTCTCCCGTGCGGTCGCCGGTCGCGGTGAGCGAACTCCAGCGGGTCCTGTTGGCCCAGTCGTGGCTGGACAGTTCCACCTGCTGCGAGGTGTAGATGCTGACGGCCACCGTCGCGAGGTCGGTGGTGGCGAGCGGCACCGGGTCGGTGGTCACCACGGCGCCCGGGTGCACCACGAACCCGGTCTTGCCGCCGACGCTCACCGGCAGCGGACGGGAGGCCAGGCCTGCACCGCGTCCGT
>JAEWIK010000244.1 GCA_023387135.1 Actinomycetes bacterium
ACTCGACCCAGGCCCTGGCGAACGCTGCGTCGTCGATCAGGCCGACGTCGCTGAACCTGTCGAGGACCTCGTCGGCGGCCGACGCCGGCACCTTGCGCCGCGCGAGCGCGGTCTGGAGTTCGGACCGGCTCCTGGCACGCACCGTCAGCAGTCGCAGCGCTATTTCACGCGCCACTGCCACGGGATCGCCGGGGCCGCCGTCGTCGACGGCGGCCTCGCCGGGCTCCTCGTCGGTCACTCTCAGAAGGCGATCTCGCCGGTCACGGGGTCGATGCCGTCAGGCACCTTCTCCACGCCGATCCCCAGCTGGGTGAGGATGCGCTGCTCGATCTGGGCAGCCACGTCGGGATTGGTCTTGAGGTAGTTGCGGGCGTTCTCCTTGCCCTGTCCGAGCTGGTCGCCCTCGTAGGTGAACCAGGCGCCGGCCTTGCGGATGATGCCGCAATCGACGCCGAGGTCGATCAGGCCGCCCTCGCGGCTGATCCCCTGGCCGTAGAGGATGTCGAACTCTGCCTGCTTGAAGGGCGGGGCGACCTTGTTCTTGACCACCTTGACGCGGGTGCGGTTGCCGACCATGTCGGAGCCGTCCTTGAGGGTCTCGATGCGGCGCACGTCCAGCCTGACCGAGGAGTAGAACTTCAGCGCGCGTCCACCGGTGGTGGTCTCCGGGGAGCCGAACATGACGCCGATCTTCTCGCGGAGTTGGTTGATGAAGATCGCCGTGGTGCCCGCCGAGGAGAGCGCGCCCGTCATCTTGCGCAGCGCCTGGCTCATCAGCCTGGCCTGCAGGCCGACGTGGTTGTCGCCCATCTCGCCCTCGATCTCGGCGCGGGGCGTCAGCGCGGCGACCGAGTCGATCACGATCAGCGCCAGCGCACCCGAGCGCACCAGCGTGTCGGCGATCTCGAGCGCCTGCTCGCCGTTGTCCGGCTGGCTCACCAGCAACTGGTCGGTGTCGACGCCGAGCTTTGAGGCGTAGTCGGGATCGAGAGCGTGCTCGGCGTCGATGAAGGCGCAGATGCCGCCCGCGGCCTGGGCATTGGCGATGACGTGCAGCGCGACAGTCGTCTTGCCGCTCGACTCGGGGCCGTAGATCTCCACCACCCTGCCCCTGGGCAGGCCGCCGATGCCGAGTGCGACGTCGAGCGCGATGGAGCCGGTGGGGATGATCTCGATCGGCTGGCGGGTGTCCTCGCCCAGCCGCATCACCGAGCCACGGCCATGTTGTTTCTCGATCTGGGCAAGCGCAGCCTCAAGGGCCTTCTCGCGATCCGCAACCGCCATCAGAGTGTCCTTTCGTCGTCGGCTGCGCCGACCCATCTGCTTTCGACGCCTGCCACCCTAGGCACCGCCACTGACAGTGGTTCGGGTGGCTCGCAGGACTGTGGAAGAACCCTGACCCGCGGACGTGGTACCAAGACTAGGCGAACAGGTGTTCGAAATCGCGCGACACGCTGCGCGGTGTCGTCAGCGGTCTTTCTCGGGGACGTCAAGGCTGACAGCCGCGGCGAGCCAGATCTGCTTGACGGGGAGGGCGGCGGCCAGCGCCTGGGTGACAGTCCTGCCACCGAGCGACGCGTGGACGACGGAATCCGCCCAGACGGGGGTGTAGACGGGGCCGAGCAGCGTCCGCAGTCTCGACCAGAGTTCGGTCTCGCGCATCAGGCGGCGGCGACGCGCTCGCTGCGCACGGGAAGCTGCGTCACCACGGCCGTGCCGTCGATCCTGTCGCCCACCTGGCGGAGCAGGCTGGACAGCGGGATCCCGAGCGCTCCGCAGATGGCGTTGAGCAACTCGCTGGACGCTTCCTTCTGGCCGCGCTCGATCTCGGAGAGGTAACCGAGGCTCACGCGGGCCTGCGACGACACCTCACGAAGGGTGAGCTTCTCCGAGGTCCTCAACTCGCGCAGCGTCTCGCCAAGCGCTTCGCGCATCAGCACCGGGCGCCCGGGAATCGACGTGACCATGGGTGAACTCTACCTGCCCTTCCTCGTCGACTCGCTTGACTGCCACAACACCACGCCGGGCCATCCTGTTCCCTCCCCCTCAGGAGGATTGCGCAGGTCCGGCCAGCATCGAGAGCAGCCTGGCCAGCGCGGCCGCGACAGTCTGTGCTCGCACCTGCGTCCTGTCGCCGGAGAAGTCGGCGCGCACTCCCCCGGCCTCGATGCCGGGGCCGGCGAGCCCGATCCACACTTCGCCGGGGGCGTGGCCCTCCTGGGCCGACGGGCCGGCGACACCCGAGACACCGAGCGCCCAGTCGGCGCCGGTCACGTCCCTGATGCCCGCGGCCAGCGCGGCGGCTACCTCGCCTGAGATGACTCCGTGCCGCTCGACCAGCGCCGGATCGACGCCGGAGAGCACTGTCTTCATGGGCGTCGCGTACGCGATCGCCCCGCCCAGGTACACCTCGGACGCACCAGGCACCGACGTGAGGGACGCCCCGAGCAGGCCGCCGGTGAGCGATTCGGACGTCGCGAGCGTCTCGCCGCGCTCGCGCAGGGCCGCCACGACCGACACCGCCAGCGGGTCGGGAGCCGGCGAGGGCTCAGGCTGCGCCGCCATCGCCCTTGCGCAGCGCGTCGGCCCGCAGCCGCCAGGCGTCCACGACGTACTGGACGCCGGTGACCACTGTCAGCAGGAACGCCGCACCCATGACGACCCAGGCGGGCCAGAACCACCAGGGCGCCCATTCCCTGGTCAGCGCGACCGGATAGAGCAGGAACATGAGCAGCGCCACCGACTGCAGGACCGTCTTCAGCTTGCCGCCGGGCGCCGCGGCCATGACCGCGTACTTCAACATCCTGACGCGCATCCAGGTGATGCCCCACTCGCGCACGAGGATGAGGATGGTGATCCACCAGGGCAGTTCGGCGAGGATGCTCAGGCTGATGAACGCGGCGCCGGTGAGCGCCTTGTCGGCGATCGGGTCCCAGATCTTGCCGAAGTCGCTCACCAGGTCGTGCTTGCGGGCCAGCCTGCCGTCGAAGAGGTCGGTCAGGATGGCGATCCCGAACATGATGGTCGCGGCGAGCCGCCAGTAGGGATCGTTGGGGTTGAGGAACAGCAGCACGACGAACACCGGCACGAGGACGAGGCGGAGGATCGTCAGTGCGTTGGGAAGCCACACTGGCACTCTCGCGCTGGGAGCCACCTGCGTCATCGCGCCTCCGCCTCGGCGAGGAGATCGACCCCATCCACGTCCACGACCCTACTCCAGGTGAACTGCCCCGCCCGTCCGGCGGACAGTCCGCAGACAGTCGTCGAACCGTCGGTCTGGGGTCCCTGGAACGTCGTCCTGCCCACCCAGTCCCCGTCGGGACCCGGTTCCTCGAGCAGCACGCGCACCCGCTCGCCGAGGCGTTCCTCCGCCCGTTGCGCGGAGAGTTCCTCGACCAGGGACGTGAGGTGCCCGACCCGGTCGGCGATCTCCTGCTCCGACACCTTGTCGGGCAGGCTCGCGCCTTCGGTGCCCTCCTCGTCGGAGTAGCCGAACACGCCCACGGCGTCCAGCCGGGCGGCGGACAGGAAGCCCGCCAGCACCTCGACGTCGGCCTCCGTCTCGCCGGGGAAGCCGACGATGACATTGCTGCGCACGCCCGCCAGCGGGTCGTGGGACCGGATGGTGTCGAGCAGCCCCAGGAACGAGTCGGCGTCCCCGAAGCGGCGCATCCTGCGCAGGACGCTCGCCGAGGCGTGCTGGAAGGGGAGGTCGAAGTACGACACCACCGAACCGAGCCCGCACATGGCCTCGACCAGCGAGGGACGGACCTCGGCGGGCTGCAGGTAGGAGACCCTGATCCACTCCAGGCCGTCGACGGCGTCGAGGCTGCGGAGCAGGGCTTCGAGGCCCCCTCCGCCGGGGACGTCCTTGCCGTACGAGGACGAGTTCTCCGACACCAGGACCGTCTCGCGCACCCCCTGCTCGACCAGCCAGCGGGCCTCGGCCACTATCTCGTCGACGCCCCGGGAGAGGTAGGACCCCCTGAAGCTCGGGATGGCGCAGAAGGCGCACCGCCTGTCGCAGCCTGACGCTATCTTCAGCGGCGCCGTCGGGCTGCCGTCCAGCCTCCGTCGCAGCACGGGCG
>JAEWIK010000256.1 GCA_023387135.1 Actinomycetes bacterium
GGGGCGTCCCGGACGCCCGCAACTCGATCTCGGCGCGCGGGGGCTCGTCGCTGAGGGCTCCGAACGCCTTGCTCGAGACGGCCGTCACGGTGCCGCTCGGAGCGACGTAGGTGGCGTGGTTGCGCTCCAGCGCGTCCAGGAGCCACGACCAGCCGACGTCGGTCAGCAGCGGGTCGGCCACCATCTCGGCGTCGACGTCCGCGCGGGCGTAGGTGACGCACCGGAAATCGCCGTCCCACGACACGTTCCCGGCGGGGTCGTGCAACAGCACCAGCCTGCCGGACGCGAGCTCGGACTCATGCGCCACGACGTCGGCTCCGATCGCCACGGCGAAAGGGGCTATCTTCTGGGGCGCGGGGATCTCCTCGATGACTATCTCGGGACGCCACCGCATGCCCATGATGGCCGCGACCGATTCTTCGAAGAGCCGCGGCGCGGGACTCTGGTTCCTGGCTCCCACGCCCCGAGGGTAACCGGCTCAGGCCTCTGTTGGCCGGATTGACGCGCCGTCCGCCTCACCGGTGAGCGGCTCGAAGGTGAGGCTGACCGAGTTGATGCAGAAGCGCAGGTCGGTCGGGGTGTTGTAGCCCTCGCCGGCGAAGACGTGGCCCAGGTGCGAATCACAGGCAGCGCAGCGCACCTCGGTGCGCGGACGGCCCGGCAGGCTGGTGTCCTCGATGTAGCGCACCCTGTCCTCGGCGGCCGAGGTGAAGAACGACGGCCAGCCGCAGTGCGACTCGAACTTGTGCTCGCTGCGGAACAGTTCCGCCCCGCACGCCTTGCAGCGGTAGATGCCGGGCGTGTCGAGATCGGTGTACTCGCCGGTGAAGGGACGTTCGGTGCCGCCCTCACGCAGGACGTGGTACTCGAAAGCGCTGAGCTGTTCGCGCCACTGCTCGGGAGTCTTGATCACCGAGAGTGCCATGCATGCCTCCTGGGTTGTGTCGCATTCAGCCTATTCAACTGCTCAAACCGGCCCCTAGAGTGGCGCAATGGCCCGCGACGACGCTCTCGAACTCGACGTGGAAGGCCGCGCCGTCCGGCTGTCGAGCCCCGACAAGCCCTACTTCGCCGACCTCGGCCTCACCAAGCGTGACGTCGCCGAGTACTTCCTCGCGGTGGGGCCGGGCATCCTGCGGGCGCTGCGCGACCGTCCCACCACCATGGAGCGCTGGCCGGGAGGGGTCCGGGAGGACGTCGTGGTGGCGACCAGGGCCGACGCCCGAGGCGAGGCGTTCTACCAGAAGAGGGCGCCCGCCAACACCCCGGAGTGGGTGCAGACGGCCACCATCACGTTCCCGTCGGGGCGCACAGCCGTCGAAGTGGCGCCCGCCGACCTGGCGAGCATCCTGTGGATGGTGAACCTGGGGACCGTCAGGTTTCACCCGTGGCCGGTGCGCGCGCCGCTGACCGATGAGGTCGACCAGTTGCGCATCGACCTCGACCCGCAGCCCGGTTCGGACTTCGCCATGGCGGTCGCCGCCGCCCTCGAACTGCGCGAGGTGCTGCAGGACGCCGGACTGACGGGCTTCCCCAAGACCAGCGGCGGCCGCGGGGTGCATGTGTTCGTCCGTGTAGAGCCGGTCGACTTCATCGCCGCCCGCCACGCCACGATCGCCGTCGGGCGCGAGCTCGCGCGCCGGATGCCGGAGACGGTGACGGTGAACTGGTGGAAGGAGGAGCGCGGGGAGCGCATCTTCGTCGACTTCAACCAGATGGCCAGGGACAGGCTGATGACGTCGGCGTACTCGATCCGGCCCACCCCGCGCGGGCTCGTCTCGGCGCCGCTGACCTGGGAGGAGCTCCCCGACGTCGAGCCGGCCGACTTCACCCTGCTCACGATGCCCGCCCGGTTCGCCGAGGTCGGTGACAGGTGGGAGGCGCTGGAGCAGGCACAACCGTCGGCGCTTGACACCGCGCTGGACTGGTACGAACGAGACGCCGCCCGCGGTGAGGGCGAGCTTCCGTACCCGCCGGAGTACCCGAAGATGCCCGGCGAGCCGCCGCGCGTCCAGCCTTCCAAGAAGAACCCCGACAACTGGCAGTGAGCCCGGCCTCGGCCTCGCCGCGGGCCTCAGAGGTCAGGAGCGGCCGAGGATCTCGTCGAGGTCGAAGGAGACCACTTCCTCGAGCTGGTCGAACGTGCAACTGCGCGGCTCCCGGTCGGGCCGCCAGCGCAGGAAGCGCGTGGTGTTGCGGAAGCGCGTCCCCTCCATGTGTTCGTAGCCGACGGTGCAGACCAGGGTCGGCTCGACGAGGTGCGTCTCCTTCAGTTCGGCGCTCCAGCGGCTGATGGCGCCGGGACGGCGTCCCTCGATCTCGGTGCCGGACGCCCACGGGTGGGCAGCCCCGGGAGGCAGTTCGAGGTCGCCGAACTGCTCGGCCAGGGCGACCCGGGTCGCGTCCGGGAAGGCAGCCGACACCCCGACGAACTGCAGGACCCCGGCGTCGTCGTAGAGGCCCAGCTGCAACGAGCCCAACAGCCGGCGTTCGGGAGTCGAGTTCTTGTGCAACCTGTACCCGGCGACCACCACGTCCGCCTCGCGCTTGTGCTTCACCTTCACCATGGCCCGCTGGCCGGGGAGGTACTGCCCGTCCAACGGCTTGGCGACCACGCCGTCGAGGCCGGCGCCCTCGAACTGCTCGAACCACGTGCGTGCCAGGTCGAGGTCGGTCGTCAGCGGGGTGAGGAAGACAGGGGCGTCGGCATTGGCCAGGCTGCGCTCGAGTGCCTCGCGCCGCTGCGTGAAGGGGGCCTCCATCAGGGACGCGGTATCGAGGGCCAGTAGGTCCCACGCGACGAAGGACGCCGGCCAGGTGCGCGACATCAGCTCGATCCTGCTCGCGGCGGGATGGATGCGCTCGGTGAGCTTGACGAAGTCGAGCCGGGTGCCGTTCACGACGACGAGCTCCCCGTCCAGCACGCAGCGCGGGGGAGTGTTGTCGAGGAGGGCGGTCACGACCTCGGGGAAGTACACGGTGAGGTCGCGGCCGTTGCGCGACACCAGCGCGACCTCGTCGTTGTCGCGGAAGACGAGGCAGCGAAAGCCGTCCCACTTGGGCTCATAGGCCATGCCAGCAGGCAGCGTCGGCGTCGCCTTGGCGAGCATGGGTTCCAGGGGAGGCTGCACCGGCAAGCTCATGGGTACCTCCGACACGCCCGTCCACGGTTCATCTGCCCATCCTGTCGCTGCGCGGCGGAAGGGTCCAGACTAGCGAGCATGGCAGCCACCAAGAAGTCCTCTGACTCCGACGCCGACAGGACCCGCGACGGCGTCCCGCTGAGTTCGCTGCTGAGGGTGCCGCCCGGCCCCGTCAGCATGGCCGACTTCGACCCCGAGGCCACCCCCGGCTATCCGGGCGAGGGCAAGGACGACGTCGAGCAGTACGTGGACGCGCTCGCGCCGGAGCTGTCCGACCTGCAGGAGCGGCTCTTCGCCAACGGCAGGACGGCCCCCGACAGCGCACCGAAGGTGCTCGTCGTGCTGCAGGGGATGGACACGTCGGGCAAGGGCGGGGTGATCCGGCACGCCATCGGCCTGGTCGATCCCCAGGGCGTGCAACTGAAGGCGTTCAAGGCGCCGAACGCCGTCGAACGCGGCCACCACTACCTGTGGCGCATCCGGCAGGCGCTGCCGACGCCCGGGATGATCGGCATCTTCGACAGGTCGCACTACGAGGACGTCCTCGTCGTGCGCGTGGAGAGCCTCGTCGGCGAGGACGTCTGGTCGGCCCGCTACGACGAGCTGAACGAGTTCGAGGCCGAACTCGCCCGCGAGGGCACGACCATCGTCAAGTGCATGCTCAACGTCTCGTTCGACGAGCAGAAGGCGCGGCTCGCCGAGCGGCTGGCAGACCCTTCCAAGCACTGGAAGTACAACCCCGGGGACCTCGAGGCGCGGTCGAAGTGGCCGGCCTACATGGAGGCGTACGAGGCGGTGCTGGAGCGGTGCAACACCGCCGTCGCGCCGTGGCACGTCATCCCGGCCAACCGGAAGTGGTACCGCAACTGGGCGGTCGCCGAACTGCTGCGCGAGACGCTGGAGGGGCTCAACCTGCAGTGGCCGAAGGCGGACTTCGACGTGGAGGCGGAGGCCAAGCGCGTGGCGAGCCTGCCCTGACGCCGGTCGGCGGCAGGTCGGGCGTCGGGGGACCGGTCGTCCCGCGCCGGGGCGGCCGGGCCGGGGTCAGGCGCTGACGATCGTCAGGTGGGGAGCCGCCGGCTCCTCGCCCTCGTCGACGGCGTCGAAGTCCAGCAGGTCCATCGCGGCGAACGCGTAGCGCGCCAGGACGAGGTCGACCACCTCGCGGGCGGCACCGATGGGCTCGCTGACTGACACCGCTCCATAGCGGTAGGCGAGGTCTGCCTGGGAGTGGTACGCGTCGTCGGCGCTGAGGAAGAACGACCCGACGGCGATGTGGCGTCGTCCCTGCGCGCGCAGGCCCATGATCGCCTGGGCGACCGAGGGGCCCGAGTCGTCGGCGACGGCGGTGAGGCAGGGGAGCCGGTGGTGGGTGGACCACTGCCTGGCCCGACGCGCCAGCAGCGCGCTGCCACGGACGTCCCCGACCGACTCGGCCGAGAGCACCAGGCCGTCGAGTTCGAGGCACCGGGCCTGGCTGAGCGCCGAACGCATCCGCTGGTCGAGGACCGTCAGCAGGCTGATCTCGGGGCCGACCGGACGCGACACGGCGAAGCGCATGCCCGGGTTGTTGGTGCGGCTGCGGCAGGCCAGCTCGTCGATGGCGGGATCGACGTCGATGGCGTTGGTGAGCTGGAGCGGGACGAAGACCGCCTCCTGCGCGCCCTGCTTCGCGAGCTGGGCTGCGACCTGCGTGCCGCTCGGCGGACAGTGGTCGAGGAAAGCGCCGTGCACGCTGAGTTCGGGGCGCATGGACTGCAGGCCCTTGCGCAGTTCATGGGTGACCTGAGCCACGCGGGCATCCTGGCTGCCGTGGGCGACGACCACAAGTGCGGGAGCGGTCATGCGCATTGCCTTCCTGAGTTCTTCGAAGGTTGCGGCTCCGTTGCCGTGCTTGCGTTGTCAAGCCTTGTCCGAACCGGTGGCCTCCGCAAGTTTCCCCATCACAATGTGAGACTGAGGCCCGACTGGTGAGACACTAGGCGGTTTGACGTCCGAAGCACTGCGAGTTGGACGCAACTCGACAACCTGATCTCACACTATGGACGTTACGACTGTGTTACGGACGCGTCCCTGAGTCGAGACTAAACGGTCGTCGCCCGCG
>JAEWIK010000266.1 GCA_023387135.1 Actinomycetes bacterium
GAGGAACAGCAGGAACGCCAGGACCGCGACGCCCCCGACAGACACCCCGCCGGAGGTCGCCTGGATGATCACTGTCGCCAGTGCCACGGCGAGGACCCCTGCCCCGGGGACCGCCCAGCGGGGCAGCCTGCCGTGGGTCAGGCGGGTCGCCGCGACGCGCGTGCGAGTGGTGCTAGCTGCCATTAGTCGGCTCCGGAGTAGGCGGCCCGGCGTGCAACGATCCAGCGGGCGATCATGTTGACGGCCAGGGTGATGACGAACAGGACGAGGCCCGCGGCGATGAGCTGGCTCCGCTTGAGGTCGAAGGCCTCGGGGAAGTTCTGGGCGATGGTCGCCGCGATCGTGTTGGGGTTGTCCGAGGTGAGCAACTGGAAGGTGATGTTGGCGCTGCCTGACAGCACCATCGTCACCGCCATGGTCTCGCCCAGCGCCCTGCCCAGGCCCAGCATGACCGCCGCCACGATGCCGGGACGGGCGAACGGCAGGACCGCCATCTTCACCATCTCCCAGCGGGTGGCGCCCAGCGCCAGCGCGGCCTCCTCGTGCAGCTTCGGGGTCTGCAGGAAGACCTCGCGGCACAGCGAGGTGATGATCGGCAGCACCATGACCGCCAGCACGATGCCGGCGGTCAGGATGGTGCGTCCGGTGGTCGACACCTGCCCGGAGAACAGCGGGAACCAGCCGAGGTGGGCGTTGAGCCAGGCGTAGAGGTCACGGATCGACGTGGCGAACGTGCTCGTCCCCCAGAGCCCGAAGACCACCGACGGCACCGCCGCCAGCAGGTCGATGACGTAGCCCAGCGGCTGGGCGAGCCGCCTGGGCGCGTAGTGCGAGATGAACAGCGCGATCCCCAGCGACACGGGGACCGCCATGAGCAGCGCGAGCACCGCCGCCCAGACAGTGCCGAACGCGTAGGGGGCGACCCAGGAGAAGAACTCGCCGTACGACGAGCCGGGGTCGGCGATCTTCTCGGGCGGCGAGGTGACGGCGGGAGCGCCCTGGATGATGAGGAAGGTGGCGACGAGGGCGAGGATGACCAGGATCACGATGCCCGCCGCGGTGGCGAGGCCCTTGAAGATCGGGTCGCCGACCCCACGGCGTTGAGCAGCCATGGCGGTGCCGACAGGCGGGGCGACGGGCGCCCCAGTCCTCGGCGGAGTCATGGGTTTGGTTGTGGACATCGCGTCCCTTCAGCGCAGGGTGTGAGCCAGACGTGCGCAACGTGGCGATGGTAGGCCATGGGCCACCACCGCCACGTCGCGTTCATTCGGTGTCGGACCGGTCGTCGGGTCGCGTCGTCACTTGATGGAGCCGATGGCCGTGGCCACCTCGGCGCTCAACTCGGACGGCAGCGGGGCCGACTTGGCGGCGCCGGCGGCGGCCTGCTGGCCCTCGGCGGAGGTGATGTAGCCGAGGTAGGCCTTCACCAGGGACGCCTTGGCGGGATCGCTGTAGGTCTCGCAGGCGATCGCGTAGGAGACCAGCACCGCCGGGTAGGCGCCCTCGACCTTGCGGTCGAGCTTGAGCGCGATGTCGCTCGCCGACCTGCCCTCGACCTTCGGCGACTTCTCGGCGATCATGGCCGCCGCCTCGGCGGTCGGCTTGAGCACCTTGCCGCCGATCATCAGGGAGGCGACGCCCAGCGAACCCGCCGCGGACTCGTCGGCGTAGCCGATGATGTTCTTGCCGTTGGTCACGGCGTCGATGACGCCGGCGGTCTGGCTGCCTGCCTCACCCTTCAGGTCCTTGGGCCAGTCGTCGGCGGCGCCGTACGTCCACACCTCGGGCGCGAGCTGGCTCAGCGTGTCGGTGAAGTTGTTGGTGGTGCCCGACGCGTCCTGACGGTGGACGGTGGTGATGTCGGCGTCCGGAAGCGTCACGCCGGAGTTCGTCGCGGCGATCGCCGGATCGTTCCACTTGGTGACCTGGCCGGTGAAGATCTTGGCGAGGGTCACCGGGTCGAGCGTGAGGTCCTTGACGCCCTCGACGTTGTAGACAGCGGCGATCGGCGAGATGTAGATCGGGATGTTGAGGGCGCTGGAGTCGGCGGCGCAGCCGGCGAACTTGCCCGCGCCCATCTCCTCGTCCTTCAACGGACGGTCGGAACCCGCGAAGTCGGCCTTGCCGGCGGCGAAGGCGTCACGGCCGGCGCCGGAGCCGTTCGGGTTGTAGTTGACAGTCACGCCGGGGTTGGCGGTCTGGAAGCCTGAGATCCAGGTCGTCTGCGCGGTCTTGGTGGACGACGCGCCTTCACCGGCGAGCGTGCCGGACAGGGCGGCACCGGAGCCCGCGGGCGCCGAGGACGACGAGCCGCCGGGAGCGGCGGTGTTGGCGGGCGCTTCATTGGCAGCGCAGGCTGCGAGGCTCAGAGCAGTGGTTGCCGCCAATACCGTGGCGGCGATGCGAGTGGTCTTCACGCGCGTCCCTTCGGGCTACGTTCTCATCAAGAGCGGTTTGCTCTGAGGTCGAACCTGCCAAAGCCGGTTGACCGCACGGATACTCGTTGGTGAACAACCGGTGAATAGCCGCGAAAGGTCTGCGCGGCCCCGTTATGAGTCCGAGACCCGGCGGACGGAGGGACGCCCGCGCCTAGATGCGGGGCTTGTGGAACTCCAGCGCCGCCAGGCCGCCGGACGTGCTGAGGTGCGCGACGATGACTGCCCCTGGCTGCAGCGGACGCACGGGCACCCCCAGCGCCTCCAGCATGGTCGGCAGCACCGGCCGGTGCCCGCAGATCGCGAGCGGCAGCCGCGTCTCGATGGTCTCCTTGACAAGGCGGTTCATCAGCGAGGCGACCGACTTGAGGTTCTGCTTGGCCTGTTCCTCGCTGAAGGTCGACCAGCCCTCGATCTCGATCTTCGCCGCCTTGCCGAAGGGCTTCAGCGTCTGCATGCAGCGCACCGAACTGGACGAGACCGCGCGCTTCACCCCATACGCCTGCAACAGCGGCACGAGCAGGTCGCTCTGCCGCCGTCCCCGGGAATCCAGCGGACGGGTCTGGTCGCGGCCCGACCAGTACTTGCGCAGCATGGCCTTCGCGTGGCGCACCATGAGCACGGGCACGGTGTCGGGCAGGTCCAGGGCCTGTTGCAGCACGGGCACCTCGTCGCCGTAGGTGAGCCTGCCGAGCGCATCGTGGACCGGCACCCAGCGGGCCTCGTCCACCTCGCTGCTGGGCTTGTGCTTGCCGTTCCTGACGACGTGGCCACGCCAGTAGTCGACAGACTTCTGCCCGGCGTTGACCGGGTAGCCGACCCTGCCGACGGGGGCCCCGAGCCTCACCTTGAGGCCGGTCTCCTCCCGCGTCTCGCGGACCGCGCAGCCCGGCAGGTACTCGTCGGGATCGACCTTGCCCTTGGGCAGGCTCCAGTCGTCGTAGCGCGGACGGTGGACGAGCAGCACCTCCTGCACGCCGTCGCGGCTGCGGAAGACCACGGTGCCGGCGGCAGAGATCCGCTTCTTGGGGCTCTTGTCTGCCATGTCACCGCGCCTCGGCGCGCTCCGAACGACGCTGGCCCATCACGGAGATGAGGTGGTCCTGGATGTCGAGCAGGGGAGTGCCGTCCTCGGCGAGGGTCCGCTGCGTCCAGACGTCCCGTTCGAGCCACCAGGACGCCGTCTGGTCGTCGAAGGCGAGGTCGAAGAGCGACTCGATCTGGGCGATGTGGCGGGGGTTGGTGAGCCCGACCAGCACTTCCACCCGCCTGTCGAGGTTGCGGTGCATGAGGTCGGACGATCCGATGCCGACCAGCGGGTCTCCCGCGTTGGCGAACCAGAACAGCCTGCTGTGTTCGAGGAAGCGTCCCAGGATGCTGCGCACCCTGATGTTCTCCGACAGCCCAGGGATGCCCGGCATGACGCTGCAGATGCCGCGCACCCACAGGTCGACCTTCACCCCGGCCTGCGAGGCGCGGTAGAGCGCGTCGGTGATCGCCTCGTCGACGATGGAGTTGACCTTGATCTTCACTCCGGACGGCTTGCCGGCCCTGTGGTTGGAGATCTCGCGCTCGATGGCGGCGATGATGCCCTTGCGGGTGCTGTGGGGAGCCACCAGCAGCCTGCGGTAGCGGGTCTCCTGCGACATCCCCGACAGGTGGTTGAAGAGCTTCGCGACGTCCTCGGTGATCACGGGGTTCGAGGTGAGCAGGCCCATGTCCTCGTACAGCCTGGCGGTCTTGGGGTTGTAGTTGCCGGTCCCGATGTGGACGTAGCGCCGCAGCCCCGTCGGCTCCTCGCGCACGACGAGCGACAGCTTGCAGTGGGTCTTGAGGCCGAGCATCCCGTAGACGACGTGGCAGCCTGCCTTCTCCAGCTTGCGGGCCCACTCGATGTTCGCCTGCTCGTCGAAGCGCGCCTTGATCTCGACGAGGGCGAGCACCTGCTTGCCCGCCTGCGCCGCCTCGATGAGGGCGTCGATGATCGGCGAGTCGCCGGACGTCCGGTAGAGAGTCTGCTTGATGGCCAGGACCGACGGGTCGGCGGCCGCCTGCTCGATGAAGCGCTGCACGCTGGTGGCGAACGAGTCGTAGGGGTGGTGCAGCAGCACGTCCCGCCGCTTGAGGGCGGCGAACAGGTCGGCGGGACGGGCGGTCTCGACCTCGGCCAGCTCGGGATGCGTCTTGGGCAGGAAGGCCGGGTAGCTGAGGGCCTCGCGGTCGAGATCGGCCAGCGCGAACAGGCCTGTGAGGTCGAGCGGGCCGGGGAGCCTGAAGACCTCCTTCTCGCTGATGTCGAGTTCGCTGACGAGCAGGTGGAGCATCTTGTCGTCGATGTCCTGCTCGACCTCGAGCCTGACGGGCGGGCGTCCCACCTTGCGGCGCAGGAGTTCCTTCTCCAGCGCGTACAGCAGGTTCTCGGCGTCGTCCTCCTCGACCTCGACGTCCTCGTTGCGGGTGACCCTGAACGTGCTGTGGCCGATCACCTGCATGCCGGAGAACACCTCGCCGAGATGGCTGGCGATCACGTCCTCCAGCGGCACGAACCTGCCGCCGCCGAGCGGGATGAACCGGCTCAGGATGGTGGGCACCTTGATGCGCGCGAACTGCCGGGCGCCCGTGACAGGGTTCTTCAGCAGGACCGCCAGGTTGACGCTCAGCCCGGAGATGTAGGGGAACGGGTGGGACGGGTCGACGGCCAGGGGGGTGAGGACGGGGAAGATCCTGGCCTCGAACAGGTCGGTCATCTGCGCGCGTTCGTCCGAGGTCAGTTCCTCCCAGCGCAGGATCTCGATGCCGTGGTCGCTGAGCGCGGGACGAATCTCGTCGGCGAACACCCGTGACTGCTCCGTCACGAGTTCGCGGGTGCGGGCGAGGATCGCGTCGTGCAGTTCGCGGGGGAGCAGGTTGGACGCTCCGGGCACCGCGACGCCGGCGGCGATCCTGCGCTTCAGGCCCGCGACGCGCACCATGAAGAACTCGTCGAGGTTCGAGGAGAAGATGGCGAGGAACCTGGTGCGTTCCAGCAGGGGCACCCTGACGGGATCCCTGGCGAGGTCGAGGACGCGCGCGTTGAACGCCAGCCACGACAGCTCGCGGTCGCTGAACCTGTCAGCGGGCAGTTCGGGGAGGTCGAGGTCTTCGACGCTCGCTTCGTCTTCGACAAAGGTCATGGTTGCTCCTGCACCGGAACGTACAAGACGTCGCGATGCGCGACCTGAAACCCGGTGGATTCGTACAGTTGTACAGCCACCCTATCCGCGCTGTCGACGTAGAGGATCACCCGTGTGCGGCCGCGTTCCCGCAGGTGGTCGAGGCCTGCGTCGAGCAGCGCGCGACCGATCCCCCGTCCCTGGGCTTCGGGGTGGACGCCGAGCACGTAGACCTCGCCGGTGTCCTCGTCATGGACCTTGGTCCAGTGGAAGCCGACCAGCCTGTCGCCGTCGAAGGCGAGGATGAGTCCCGCCGGGTCGAACCAGCTCTCCGCCATGCGCGCCTGCAGGTCGTCGAGGCTCAGCGAACCCTGTTCGGGGTGGTCGGCGAAGGCGGCGGCGTTGACGGCGAGCACCTGCTCGGCATCGTCGCCGGTGAACCCGCGCAGCGTGATGCCGGACGGGACGGGCCCGGCGGCCGGCTTAGTGAGCGGCTTCTCCATGATGAACAGCGCCCGTCCGGGGATCAGGCCCGCCGAGGCCGCGAAGCCGCGCGCGGCGGGGGTGTCGCCGAAAGCCCACACGGCGGTCGGGGTGTCCGCCGCCAGCGTGGCGAGCAGCCCGGTCCCGATGCCACGCCTGCGGTGCGCGGGGTCGACGACGAGCTGGGCGGTGGCGTACTCGATGCTGTGGTGCAGGTAGCCGACGAGTTCGCCGTCCACCTCGTGCAGCAGGTGGCGTGCCGAGTCGTCGGCGCGGGCCAGCCGCGCCGCCTCGTTGAGCGGGTCGGTGCCGTCGGCGGCCGCGGCGCGAGCGGCGAGGGCGTCCACTGCCCGCGCCTCGTCACTGCTGAGCGAGGACTTCCACATGTCAGCAGACTAACCGGGGCGAACAGGGGTCCGCGCGTCCGGGTTCGGCTCGCGGGACCGGCGGGTGCTCAGCGGCGGGCGCCCTCGGGGGAGAACCTGTAGCCGACATTGCGGACGGTGCCGATCAGGGCCTCGTGGTCGGGCCCGAGCTTGGCGCGCAGCCGCCTGATGTGGACGTCGACAGTCCTGGTGCCGCCGTAGTAGTCGTAGCCCCAGACGTCCGCCAGCAGGTGTTCGCGGCTGAACACGCGGCCGGGGTGCTGCACGAGGTACTTGAGCAGTTCGAACTCGGTGTACGTGAGGTCGAGCGGCTCCCCGTCCTTCACCGCCGAGTACGCGGCGTCGTCGATGACGATGCCGCCGGACGAGATGAGGCCGTCGTTGCCCGCCGCCGTCACCAGCAACCTGATCCTGGCTTCCCACTCCGCCAGTCCCGCAGCCTCGACGATGACGTCCGACAGGCCCCAGTCGGAGCTGACCGCCGCCAGGCCCGACTCGGCGAGCATGAGCAGGAGCGGGACGGTGCTGCCGCTGGAGCCGAAGAGCCGCGCCATCATGCGGGCACCGGCGAGGTCCTGGCGACCGTCGAGCACGACGAGGTCGCACCGTGCCGACTCGGTGAGCGCCTGCGTGTCGGCCGCGACGAGGTGGATCTCGTGCGGCAGCAGGGCGAGGACCGGCAGTGACTGCTCGGCGGACCCGCTTTGTGCCAGGGCATTGCTGACAACGAGGAGCTGCGCCATCCCCACCTCCCTCCCGTGAGAGTCCGGCGTCAGAATACTGGCTCGGCCCGGTGTCGGTGCGCTCCGACCGCGGCTGCCTCCTTCGCCTTCCACGGGTCTCGTGAGCGGGCCCACGCGCCGCAGGCGTCTCCGGTACTGTCTTTACCGGCAGAGCCCGGCGGGGTTGCTGGGCAAGGTGGTCACTTGGCCTGTCGCACGCAAGACAGTCGACCCCTGGAAGGACCCGCCATGAAGACCACCTCGATTGCAGGCCGCCTGCTGCGCACAGGATCGGTGGTGGCAGTCGCCGCCGCGGTGCTGGCGGCAGGCGCTCTCACTGCCACCCCGGCGCACGCCGCCATCGTCGACAAGCAGTTGGCGCTCACCGCCGCCCCGAAGGCGACCACCGTCCGTGCTTTCGCCGATGTCGGCATCGCCATCTCCTGGACGGGCTGTTACGTCTCCGACCTGGGCCTCGAGGAACTCACCGGCGGAACCTGGAAGCCCCTCGGAAACGGCTACGCGAGCGCAGGGACGTTGTCGAACACCTGCCAGTATGCGACCTCCAGGGCGACGGTGAGCCTCGCCCAACTCCTCGGCTACAGCTACGCCAACCAGCGGACGACGCTGAGTCTCGGAACCCACACCTTGCGGCTGAGAGGCGAGGGCTACTTCGAGAAGATGCCTGACGGCAGCTACTGGGACGTCGGCGAAGGCGTCAGCAAGCAGTTCACCCTCACCGTCGCCAAGGCCGTGACCACCATCACCGGCTGGTCGAAGAAGACGATCACCGTCAAGCCGGGCGGTTCGTTCACGCTGCCCGGCGCCTCGATCACGAACCCTGGCGGGTCTTCCACCCAGAACAACCTGGTGGTGCTGGAGGCCAACGAGGGCTTCGGCTGGCTGTGTGTCAGCGGCGCCTGCGACAGCTACTCCAGCCAGGTGGACAGCGACGCCACCGTCACCGCGTCCGCGAGGAAGCTGTCGCCCGGCAAGAACTGGACCCTGCAGACGCAGTTCCGCTATCGGGTGCTGCCGAACGCCTACGTCACCGGAAAGACGTCCCCCGTCATCACCGTGAAGTTCACGAAGGGGATCTCCAAGTCGAAGTCCACCAAGACCACCCTGAGCAAGACAGGGACGCAGCAGTACGGCAAGAAGCAGGCGACCTTCAAGGCGAAGGTCAGCTCGTCGAAGGCGTCGGGCGTCGTCGGCTTCATCATCTACCGCAAGTCGCCAAGGACCGGCACCTACGAGTCGGTCTACAGCCCGTCCATGGGCCCGGTGGTGAAGAAGGGCAAGGCGACCTACAAGTTCGGCAAGAGCGTCGCCAAGAAGGGCAGCTACGTCGTCGTGGCCAACTTCCAGTCCAAGAAGCCCTCGAAGTACCGCGACTCCATCTCCAAGACCCTGAAGTTCACCGTCAAGTAGCGGCTCCCGCACGCGGCGTCTCGGCCCCCTCGACCACCCGGTCGGGGGGCCGAGTCGTGTCGCTTGGCCGTCGTGTCAGGCCGCCTCGCCGGTCGGTGACAGCTGGTGAGCGACGGTCTCGGGGCCGGCTGTGACGGCTACTGGCTGGTACCGCCGTCGCGCCGGTTCGGCCTTCGGTAGGGTCGTGGGCAGACAGTGCCTGGGCGGTGAAGCGGGATTGCTTGTCGGGTGGTCACTGGGCCTGTCGTCGTTGGTGACAGTCGACCCGAAAGGACCGCATGATGACCGCCCTCGTACCCCGCCTGCTGCGCCGAACGTCGGTGCTGGCAGTCGCCGCCGCCGTGCTGGCGGCAAGTTTCCTGACCGCAACGCCCGCCCACGCGGCGAGAGTCGACAAGCCGCTGTCGCTCACCGCCGCTCCGAAGGCGGGCAGCATCCCTGCCCTCGGTGATGTGGGGATCAACATCAGTTGGACCGGCTGTTTCGTCTACTCCTTGCGTGTCGAGGAGCTCATTGGCGGTGCGTGGAGGCCGGTAGGGGAGCTGCCCGGTACTAGGTCGGCAGGGAGTGATCAGGTGCCATGCGCGACGCCGACTTCCAGGGCCACCGTCAGCTTGGCCTACCTTCTCGGTCAGGGCTACGAGTTGAAGAAGACGTCCCTGAGCGTCGGGCACCACACCTTGCGCGTGTCAGGCAAGGGCTATTACCACGACATGCCCGACGGTGACCGGTGGAGCATGGGGGCCGGTGTCAGTAATCAGTTCCAGCTCACGATCACGAAGGCGAAGACGACCTTCACCGGCTGGTCGAAGAAGACCATGACGGTCAAGCCGGGTGCTTCGGTCACCCTGCCTGCCCTCTCCATCGCGAACCCTGGCAGCTACGACAACGTGGTGGTGCTGGAGGCGAATCAGGGCTTCGGATGGTTCTGCGTGACCTATGCGTGCGACAGCTACCCAAACCAGTCGCGGAGCAACGCCACCGTGACGCCGACCGCATCCAGCCGCAGGATCACCACCGGTAAGAACTACACGCTGCAAACGCAGTTCCGCTACCGGGTCTTGCCGAACGCGTACGTGACGGGCGGGACGTCCCCGGTGATCACTGTGAAGTTCACCAAGGGCATCTCGAAGTCCAAGTCGACGAAGACGACACTGAGCAAGTCAGGGACCCAGCAGTACGGCAAGAAGCAGGCGACGCTGAAGGCCACGGTGACCTCGAAGAAGGCGACGGGGCTGGTGAGCTTCCTGGTCTACAAGAAGTCGCGGATCGGCAGCTATGAGTTGGTCGAGAGCTACGCGCCGTTCCTCACGACGAACCTGAAGAAGGGCAAGGCCACCTACAAGTTCGGCAAGAGCGTCCTGAAGAAGGGCAGCTACGTCGTGGTCGCTCGCTTCCAGACCAAGAAGCCGTCCAAGTACCGCGACTCCATCTCCAAGCCGGTGAAGCTCACCGTCAAGTAGTCGACCTCGGTTCCGGCGCTCGGCCCCCCCGACCTGCAGGTCCGGGGGCCGGGTCGTGTCGTGGGGCGCATGGGGGTGCCTCGTCCGTCGGTGGGGGCCGGTCTTCGGGCCCGGCGGCGGGCAGTTCCTGCGTAACCGCTCGCGCCGGGTCTGTCCTCGGTATGGTCGTCGCAGACAGTGCCTGGGCAGCGGAGCGCGGTTACTCGTCAGGGTGCTCACTCGAGCCGACGGCATCGAACACCGTCGACCCGAAAGGACCCCTCATGAAGACCGATTCCGGTCCCCGCCTGGTTCGCCGAGGCGTCGCGCTCGCAGTCGCCGCCACCATGCTGTTGGCCGGAGGGCTGAGC
>JAEWIK010000278.1 GCA_023387135.1 Actinomycetes bacterium
CCATGCGCGTGGTGTGGGCGCGCGACGTGGGCGACGACTCCGACTCGACGATGGTGCTCTCCGAGGAACCCGACGGCGTCTTCCTCTACCACGCCAACACCCTCGACAAGCGGGGGCACTCGGGCACCGACAACTTCACCTACCTGCGCAAGATCGACGCGCTGAGCGGCAAGCTCGTGTGGGAGCACAAGGTGCCGACAGTCGCTTCCTACCCGAACAACGGCGGCGCGCTGGCCAGCGTGGCGCTCGGCACCGGTGAGGTCTCCGACCTCGTCATCTTCGACGTCGCGAAGACCACCGAGCCTTCGTTCTGCGTGTTCGGCAAGTGCATCGGTGACTTCGGCGGCGACATCCTGGCGCTGGACAAGAAGACCGGCCAGGTGGCCTGGACGAGGCACCTGACGCGGTACTCGTGGAGTTCGCCGGTGCTCTTCCAGGGCAAGGACGGCCACTCCTACGGCATCTTCGCCGACGCCGGCGGCCTGCTCCACCTGTTCGATCCCAACACCGGCTCCGACTACTCGACGCTCAGCCTGGGCAAGAACATCGAGGCGTCGCCGGCGATCTACGACAACATGCTGGTCGTCGCCTCCTACGACAAGAAGATCTTCGGAGTGAAGATCAGCTAGCCCGCCCGTCGACGGGCGAGGGCTTCCTGACCCTCCCCGTTCTTCAGTCCGACCTCGGCCATCGGCCCCGAATGAGGGCTCGCGCATGCTGAATTCTTCTTAGCATCGCTAGAGTTGCTTGTCTGGCATCCCTAGCGATGCTAACCTCGACGAGGTCAGGGAGTTGGACAAGAGGAGGTGCCTGACATGAGTGCAGTACGAGGAACCATGCGCGGCATAGTCCGTTTCCTCACCGGCGGTCTGGCCGCCGGCGTCCAGAGTGAAGCCACGGTGACGGTGCTCTCGGTTCTCGAAGAGCGGGAGCGCTGATCTGACCCCGATGCCGGTCGCCCGGTAGTGTGCGGTCCGTGTTGACGACATCGCAGGCTGCTGAGCTTGCAGACATGCCCACTGAGCAGTTCCGCTCGGCGATGTCCAAGGAGCGCAAGAACGGCAAGGAGTTCCACGCGCCCAAAGACAAGTGGCCCGACAAGCGAACCCCGATGTGGGACGAGGACCGCGTGCGCGACTGGGCGAAGGCCCGCAAGAAGCGGAAGAAGCGCAAGAAGCACGACTCCTGACGGCCGGCATCCCGCTGCTTGGCGACGAGGTTCGATCATTGCCTCTCGACCAGGTTGGCCCGGGGAGGCAGAGTGGGGCCATGACAGTGCGCTATCTCATCGTGGGCGGGGGCCTCGCCGCCGCGCGGGCGGCCGAGGGCATCCGCGAGGTCGACCCTGACGGCGACGTCACCATCATCGGCGCCGAGCAACGGCTGCCCTATGAGCGTCCGCCGCTGTCGAAGGGCATCCTGCTGGGGTCCGACGAGGCCGACACAGCGTTCACCCACCCGGCCGGCTGGTACGACGACCAGCACATAACAGTCCGGACCGGCGAGACAGTCGACGCCATCGATCCCGCCGCGCACACCGCGACCCTGGCGGGCGGCGAAGAGCTCGCCTGGGACCGCCTGCTGCTCGCCACCGGCGCCTCGGTCCGCGCGCTCGACGTGCCCGGCGGCGACCTGCCGGGCGTCAGGTACCTCAGGACCCTCGACGACTGCCTGGGCCTGCTCGACGATCTGAAGGCGGGCGGGGACGTCGTCGTCATCGGGGCGAGCTGGATCGGCCTGGAGGTCACGGCTGCCGCCCGCACCCACGGCGCGAACGTGACTGTCGTCGGCCCCGGGCCCGAACCGCTGCACTCGGTGCTCGGCGAACAGGTCGGGGCCTGGTTCAGGCGGCTCCACGAGTCGCGCGGCGTCACCTTCAAGCTGGGGACGCGGGTGGCCCGCGTCGAGGGAGAGGACGCCGTGACGGGCGTCGTCACCGACGCGGGCGAGACCCTTCCCGCCCGGCTCGTGGTGGCGGGAGTCGGCGTGGTGCCCGTCACCGAGCTCGCCGAGGCCGCCGGTGCCGAGGTCGACAACGGCATCCTCACCGACGCTGCGCTCCGCACGTCCCTGCCCGACGTCTGGGCCGCGGGCGACGTCGCGAGGTGGGACAACCCCGCCGTCGGGACGCACGTCCGCGTGGAGCACTGGGCGAACGCCCTGGACGGCGGGTTCGCCGCCGGCAGGTCCATGGCGGGCGCCGAGGTCAGCTACGACCCGCTGCCGTTCTTCTTCTCCGACCAGTACGACGCGGGCATGGAGTACGCCGGGTACGTCCCGAAGGACGCCGGCGCCGAGGTCGTGGTGCGCGGAGACCTGGCGTCCGAGGCGTTCATGGCGTTCTGGGTGGTGGACGAAGGGGCGGGCGTGCGCGTCCTCGCGGGCATGCACGTCAACACCTGGGACACGATGGACGCCGTGCAGGGCCTCATCCGCTCCGGCAAGCCCGTCGCGCGCGACAGGCTCGCGGACCCGGACGTCCCCCTCGAACAACTCACCGAGGGCTGAGCGCTCAGCGTCGCCGGGCGGTCCCCAGCACGTCGCGCAGGATCTGCCCGCCGGTGCGGAGCACCTGGTCGCGGAAGCCCGCCGACTGGACTGTCTTCTCCAGCCACGTCTTCTCCTCGGTGCGCCTGCGGGTGGGCCGGGGCTCCCGGTACTCGCTGTACTGCGGCTCGCGCGGCTGCTGCGTCGGCTCGGCGCGTCGTTGCCTGGAGGACGCCTTCTCCTCGGCCTCGCGCCTGGCGGCCTCGGCCCCCGCTGCCAGCTTGCCGGCGAGGATCTCGTAGGCGGACTGGCGGTCGATCGCCGCGCCGTAGCGCGCCATCATCGCCGACCCGGCGACGCCCGCGGTCATCCACTCGGCGGGCATCGGATCCATGGATGCCTCGGGTGCGCGCATCCGCGTCCAGGCGACGGGGGTCGGCGCACCGTTGGGGTTGAGGACCGTCACGACGGCCTCGCCGATGCCGAGCTGCTGCAGCACCTGCTCGAGGTCGTAGTCGGAGTACGGGTAGGTCGAGACCGTCGCCTTCAGCGCCTTGGCGTCGTTGGGGGTGTGAGCCCGCAACTGGTGCTGCACCCGCGACCCGAGCTGTGCGAGGACCTCCTCCGGGACGTCCTTGGGAGTCTGGGTGACGAAGAACACGCCGACCCCCTTGCTGCGGATGAGGCGGACGGTCTGCGCGATGGCTTCGAGGAACGCCTTCGAGGCGTCGGCGAACAGCAGGTGGGCCTCGTCGAAGAAGAACACCAGCTTGGGCTTGTCCAGGTCTCCTACCTCGGGCAGGTCGTGGAACAGGTCGGCGAGCAGCCACATCAGGAAGGTCGAGAAGATCGCCGGGCGGTCCTGCAGGTTGGGCAGTTCCAGCAGGGAGACGACTCCCCGTCCGTCAGGCAGGACCCTGATCAGGTCGGCGGTGTCGAACTCAGGCTCGCCGAAGAAGGCGCCGGCGCCCTGCGACTCCAGCGTGAGAATGTTCCGCAGGATGACGCCGACGGTCGCCGAGGAGACGCCGCCGATCGACTTCAGCTCGTTCTTGCCCTCGTCGGACGTCAGGTAGTTGAGGACCGAGCGCAGGTCCTCCAGGTCGAGCAGGGCCAGGCCGTTGGAGTCGGCGTAGTGGAAGACGAGCCCGAGGGTCGACTCCTGGGTCTCGTTGAGGCCCAGCACCTTCGACAGCAGGATCGGCCCGAAGCTCGACACTGTGGCGCGCAGCGGCACTCCCGTCCCGACTCCTCCGAGGGCGTAGAACTCCGTCGGCGCGCCCTTGGCCTGCCACGCCTGGCCGATCTTCTGGGTCCGCGCGAGCAGCTTGTCGTTGGGCGTCCCCGGCAGCGCGATGCCCGACAGGTCGCCCTTGATGTCGGCGGCGAACACGGCCACCCCCGCTGCCGAGACCTGCTCGGCCATGAGTTGCAGGGTCTTCGTCTTGCCCGTGCCCGTCGCGCCGGCGATCAGCCCGTGACGGTTCAACATCGACAGCGAGATGCGCACCTTGGCGTCGGGGACGGGCTCGCCGTCTTCGAGGAGCACTCCGAGTTCGATCGACGCGGTGTCGAAGGTGTAGCCCTCGATCACCTTCTGCGTCCATTCCCCAGTCATGGCCGAAAGACTGTCACAGCGAAGGGCCGAGCAACAGGACTGGTAACCTTGGCCCGCAGACAGGGGAGCGCCGCAGGGGCGCTGAGAGTGCGGACACGCAGACCCTCGAACCTGATCCGGTTAGTACCGGTGGAGGGAGTCGGGAATCTCCTCGGCAGGCGCCGAGCCCTCCGTTGAAGGAGGATGCAATGTTCCATCGCAAGAAGGTCGTGCTCGGGGCCGCGCTGGCCGCCGCCGCACTGGTGGTGACGGGGTGCTCCGGCGCACCGGCCGCCAGCCAGCCGGCGTCGCAGCCGGCGAGCTCGGCACCGACCGAGAGCCAGACGCTGACCGTCCTGACTCACGACAGCTTCGCGCTGCCGCAGGAGACGCTCGACGCCTTCGCCAAGGAGACCGGCTACAAGGTCACCTACTCGGCCCCGGGAGACGCCGGCACCGTGGTGAACCAGCTCATCCTCTCCAAGGACGCCCCGCTGGGCGACGTCGTGTTCGGCATCGACAACACCTTCGCCACCCGGGCCACCGACGCCGGCGTGCTGAGCCCGTACAGCTCGCCAGCCTTGCCCGCGGCCGCCGACGCCTGGGCGGCTGACGTGAACGGCGCGCTCACCCCGATCGACTACGGGGACGTCTGCCTGAACGCCGACGCCGACTGGTTCGCCGGCCACAAGCTGGCCATCCCGCAGACCTTCGACGACCTGCTCAAGCCCGAGTACAAGGACCTGCTGGTCGTCGAGAATCCTGCCTCGTCCTCGCCCGGCCTCTCGATGCTGCTGGCGACAGTCGCCGCCAAGGGCGAGCCCGGTTACCTCGACTACTGGAAGGCGCTGAAGGCCAACGGCCTCAAGGTCACTCCCGGATGGACGGAGGCGTACACGGTCGAGTTCTCCGGCTCCGAAGGCAAGGGCGACCGTCCGCTCGTGCTGAGCTACGCCAGTTCGCCCGCGTCCGAGATTCGCGGCGACGGCCAGCCGCAGACGGTGAACCTGCCCCAGACCTGCCTGCGGCAGGTCGAGTACGCCGGGGTCATAGCCGGTGCCCAGAACGAGGTCGGCGCCAGGAAGTTCATCGACTGGCTGCTGAGCAAGGACGTCCAGCAGCAGATCCCCGACAACATGTGGATGTACCCGGTCGACGACTCGGTGGCCTTGCCGGACGCGTGGGCGACGTTCGGTGCAGCGGTGGAAGAGCCGTGGCACGTGCCCGCGTCCGAGATCTCCGCCAAGCGCGACACCTGGATCAAGGACTGGACGGCGACGGTCATCGGATGATCACCGCCACCGCCGCCAGGCTCCCGGCGTCCCGCGGACGACTGGGCGGTTCGCCGTGGGTCTGGGCGCTGGTGGCGGTGGTGCCGGTGGTGTTCCTGGCGGTGTTCTTCGCGTGGCCTGTGGTGGCTCTGGTGGCGCGCGGCTTCCTCGACGAGGCCGGCCGCGTCGACCTGACGGCGGTGACCGACGTCCTGACGGCGCCGCGCACCTGGCGCATCGTCGGGCAGACTCTCGCCCAGGCAGTGGCGGCGACGATCGTCGCCGTCCTGTTCGGGGTCCCCGGCGCCTACCTGCTCTACCGGACGCGCTTCCCCGGACGCCGCGCGCTGCGCGCCGTCGTCGCCGTCCCGTTCGTGCTGCCGACCGTGGTGGTCGGGGTCGCCTTCAGCTCGCTGCTGTCGTCCCGCGGGCCGCTCGGCGTCCTCGGGCTCCAGGAGTCGTTCGCGGGCATCGTGGCCGCACTGGTGTTCTTCAACTACTCGGTGGTGGTGCGCAGCGTCGGCGCGCTGTGGTCGCGGCTCGACCCCCGCGCCGAGGACGCCGCCCGCACGCTGGGTGCATCGCGGTTGCGGGTCTTCTCGACGGTGACGTTGCCCGCGCTCGCTCCGGCCATCGCCTCGGGGGCGGCGTTGACGTTCCTGTTCTGTGCGACCGCCTTCGGCGTCGTGCTGGTCATGGGCGGGGTCGGCTGGGGGACCATCGAGACAGAGATCTGGTACCAGACCACCCAGTTGCTCGACCTGCCGGCCGCGGCCGCCCTGTCGATCCTGCAACTGGTGGTGATAGCGGCGTCCCTGGCCGTCGCTAACCGGGCCCGCGCCCGGTCTGAACGTGCTCTCACCCTGCGCGGCGGCAGCGTCGACTTCCCGCTGCGTGCCGGTGACTGGCCCGCGGTGGCGGTGACAGCCCTGATCGTGGCGGGCCTGCTGCTGTTGCCCATGGTGAGCCTGGTGGTCAGGTCCTTCCAGACCCCCGACGGCCTCGGCTGGGCCAACTACGCCGCACTGTCGGGCACTGCCGGCCAGCTCAACGTCAGCGTGTGGCAGGCGCTGGTGAACTCGCTCGTCACCGCGGCGGCGGCCACGCTGATAGCGCTGACCCTCGGGCTGATGGTCAGTTACCTGCTGTCCCGGCGTCCGGCGTCGGGGCGCGGCCGCCTGCTGCAACGGGCCGCGGACTCGGCGTTCATGCTGCCCCTCGGAGTGTCGGCGGTCACTGTCGGGTTCGGCTTCCTCGTGACCTTGAACCGTCCGCCGCTCGACCTCAGGTCGTCGTGGGTGCTGATCCCGATAGCGCAGGCGGTGGTGGCGCTGCCGCTGGTCGTCCGCACGCTGCTGCCCACGCTGCGGGCCATCGACCCTCGGCTGCACGAGGCGGCGGCCACGCTCGGGGCGTCGCCGCGCCGGGTGGTGCTCACCATCGACGCGCCGTTCGCGCTGCGGGGCCTCGGGCTGGCGCTCGGCTTCGCCTTCGCCACCAGCCTCGGCGAGTTCGGGGCGACGAGCTTCCTCGCTCGCCCCGACCGTCCGACGTTGCCGGTGGTCGTCTACAGGCTGATCAGCAGGCCCGGCGCCGAGAACTTCGGGGCGGCGATGGCGGCCTCGGTCGTGCTGGCGCTGCTCACGGGGGTCACGATGGCGCTCGCCGAATGGATAGGTCCCCGAGAGGTGAAACCGTGGTGATCATGGACGGGACTGTGCGCACGACGCGCGAAGGCGTGCCAGACGGCCTGGGCGTGTCGCGGGCGACGGTGGCGTACGGCCCGGTGACGGCGGTCGACGACGTGTCGCTCACCGTCGCGCCGGGGGAGATCGTCGCGCTGTTGGGCGCGTCGGGCTCGGGAAAGTCGTCGCTGCTGCGCGTGATCGCCGGGCTGGAACCGTTGACGTCGGGGACTGTGACGTGGGACGGCGACGACCTGCGCCAGGTGCCCGTCCACGAACGCGGCTTCGTCATGATGTTCCAGGACGGGCAGCTCTTCCCGCACCACAGCGTCGCCGGCAATGTCGGCTACCCGCTCCACCGGCTCACCGCCGCGGAACGCAAGGCGCGGGTCGAGGAGTTGCTGGCCCTGGTGGGGCTCGCCGGCTACGGTCCCCGCCCCGTCACTGCCCTGTCGGGCGGTGAGGCGCAGCGGGTGGCGCTCGCCCGCTCGCTCGCCGCCCGTCCCCGCCTGCTGATGCTCGACGAACCGCTGTCGGCCCTCGACCGCTCGCTGCGCGAGCATCTGGTCGGGGTCCTCGAACAGACGATGCGCGCCACCCGGACGCCGGGGCTGTACGTCACGCACGACCAGGACGAGGCCTTCGCCATCGCCGACAGGATCGCCGTGCTCGATCACGGGCGGTTGCTGCAGGTGGACCCGCCGGCGACCCTCTGGGCGCACCCCGCCGGCGTCGAGGTGGCGGAGTTCCTCGGCTACGGGCCCTTCCTCGGCCCGGCGCAGGCCCGCGAGCTGGGCTGGGACGGCGCGCGTCCCGGGCTCGTCGGTGTCGGTCCCGACGGGCTCGTGGAGCACGCCGACGGCGCGAAGGTGCCCGTCACGTCAGTCCGCAGCGGACGCGGGAGCTACGAGGTGGGAGTCACGTTGCCGGGCGGTGCGCCCGCCGAGCTGAGGACGCCGAACCCGCCAGGACCCGAGATCGCCGTCCGTCTCGACCCTCGCGGCTGCGTCCTGATCGACGACGAGAACGGCAGCGAGGAGACCCCCGTCCGATGACCACGGCGGCCGCGCGCCGTCGGCGATTGACGGCCCGACCGGGGGCGGGCACTCTTGGCGCAGAAACTCGATAGCTGGAGGCCCGCAGTGCTGGTGGTCTGTCCGAACCCGACGATCGACCGGCAGGTCATCCTCGCCGAACTCGCGCCGGGCACCGTCCTGCGCGCCAGGGAGAACCAGGCGTTCCCCGCAGGCAAGTCGGTGTCGGCGGCTCGCGGCTGTCGCGCCAACGGCGCCAGCCCCGAGGTCCACGTGCTGCTGCCCGAGGACGGCTCCGCGTGGTACCTCGACACCCTGCGCGCCGAGGGGATGAACGTCACCGAGCACCTGTACCCGGGCACCGTCCGCGAGACCATCCTGGTGTACGAGGACTCCCGCCGCGTGACGGTGATCAACGGGACCGGTGCCGAAGTCGGTGGCGAACGGTGGTACGAGTTCGTCAGGGCGGTGCTCTCGCGCGTCACCCCCGGAGGCTGGGTGGTCTGCAGCGGCAGCTTCCCGCCGGGGGTCGGCGAGGAAGAGCTGTCGGACTTCGTCTCCCGTGTCTCCCGGATCGGCGGCAAGCTCGCCCTCGACACCGGGCCCAACTGGCTCGCCACCGGCATCGCGGCGGGACCCGCGCTGATCTCTCCCAACCTCGCCGAGGCGGAGGCCGTGCTCGCGGGGAACCCCGACGCCGTCGAGCCCACCGACGTGGGGGCCGACGCCCTGGAGCGTGCCGAAGCAGCAGCCGCCGCCCTGCGCGAGCGCGGGGTCGAGTACGTCACTGTGACAGCAGGCTCCGCGGGCGTCGCGTGGGCCAGCCCCGACGGGACCGGCAGGCTCGCGGGCATCGAGGTGGACGTCGTCAACCCGATCGGCGCCGGTGACGCGTTCCTCGGCGGGCTCGTCGCCTGGCTGGAGGTGGGCTGGGCCTTCCCCGAAGCCGTGCGGTGGGGGATGGCGACCGCCTGCTCCGCGATCAGCCAGTGGTCGCCCGGCGCCGCCTCGGCCGAGGACGCCGCGCGCTTCCACGCCCGCCTCCATTCCTGAGGCTCGTCCCGTCCTTGGGAAGTTGCAATTTCAACGGTAGTATCAAGGCATGCGTGTGACCTTCGACGTCGTGTTCCCCGCCGGGGCTGACTGTCGGCTGTTCTGTTGTCGTCGCTGAGCTAACGACCCCGCGCTGGTGCGCGCAGGTGACCACGCGTCCCGTGCGCAGCGCATCCCCCACGCAACCTGAGAGCTTCTTCATGACCACCACTGCTTCACGTCCTTCAGCATCCGGCCCGGCGAACGACCGGGCGCCTCGCGAAGGCACCCCCACCCCGTCCCACGACGAGGTCTGGACGAGGATCCGCGCCGAAGCCAGCGCCGAGGCGGTGGCCGAGCCGGCGCTCGCCAGCTTCCTCCACACGGTGATCCTCGGTCACCAGCACCTGGAGGACGCCCTGAGCTTCCTGCTGTCCAGCAAGCTCGAGAGCTCGACCGTCAGCGCCCTGACGCTGCGCGAGCTGATCGACCACGCGCTGGCGGACGACAGATCCATAGGCATCGCGGTGCGGGAAGACCTGCGCGCCGTGCTGTCCCGCGACCCGGCCACCCGCGGCTACTCGCAGCCGCTGCTCTACTTCAAGGGCTTCCACGCGCTGCAGGCGTACCGGATCGCCCACTACTACTGGTTGCAGGGACGCACGGCGATGGCCCTCTACCTGCAGAGCAGGATCTCGGAGGTGTTCGCCGTCGACATCCACCCCGGTGCGCGCATCGGCAAGGGCATCATGTTCGACCACGCCACCTCGGTGGTGATCGGCGAGACCGCCGTCGTCGAGGACGACTTCTCCATGCTCCACGAGGTCACCCTCGGAGGAACCGGCAAGGTCGGTGGCGACAGGCATCCCAAGATCGGACGCGGGGTGATGATCGGCGCCGGCGCCAAGGTGCTCGGCAACATCACCGTGGGCGAGGGTGCGAGGATCGGCGCCGGCAGCGTCGTGCTGGAGGACGTCCCCGCGTACACGACGGTGGCAGGCGTCCCGGCCCGTCCGGTCAATTACCCGCTGCACGGCTTGCCGGCTCCCGACCTCGACGACCTCGACGAGCGGTTCCGGCGGCCTCGCTGACCGGGTGACCCAGGGTCGTCAGCGCGCGAAACCCCTGACGGTGTCGATGGTGTCCGCCTCGTCGGCCGACTTGTCGTCCCGGTAGCGGACGACCCGCGCGAAGCGGAGCGCCATCCCGCCCGGATAGCGCGTCGAGCGCTGGATGCCGTCGAAGGCGATCTCGACCACCTGCTCCGGGCGGACCCTGACCACCCAGCCGTCGTCGCCGGTCTTGAGTTCCTGGAAGCGCTCGGTCTGCCAGGCGAGCATCTCGTCGGTCATGCCCTTGAAGGTCTTGCCGAGCATGACGAAACCGCCGGTGGCCGGGTCGCGGGCGCCGAGGTGGATGTTCGAGAGCGTGCCCTTGCGGCGTCCGCTGCCCCACTCGACCGCCAGCACCACGAGGTCGAGGGTGTGGACGGGCTTGACCTTCA
>JAEWIK010000013.1 GCA_023387135.1 Actinomycetes bacterium
GACTCGCCCTGCGGGCGACCACAGGGATCGGCACCAGTCCGGCTCACGGATCGGCACTGGTCGGCAGTGGCCGGGTGACGTGGGGGCGAAGGTCGTGGGCAAGGGGGATGGGTACCCGAAAGGCGCCGATTTAGGGCCCTTCTCTACGTAGTGGAGGTGGGCGGGAAGCGTATTCGGGGGGCCGGGGGTACTTAGCCGAGGCGCGGGGGCAGTCGTTCCAGGAAATCGCCGGTGAGAATGGCTGTCACACCCCACGACAAGGGGCGATGTCGTTGCTCGGTCGGCTCTGACCGGCGAGCGGTGCGCAGGGGAGGGTCCGGGGATGGCAGTTGGACAGGCGTGGCCGAGCCTGCTCGCGAAGCCCGTGTGGCGTCCCACGGTCGACGATCTCGTCAGGTACCTGCTCGACGGGGTGAGCGTCCAGCTCGTGGGGCTGCCCGGCTCGGGGAGGACGACCCTGGCACGGCAGACCGTCGAGGCGCTGGCCCTGGCGAGTGTCGAGACCGTGTGGCTCAAGGGCATCCAGCCGCTGAGCGACAGGCCGCTCACCGCGCTCTCGCTGGCGGGCGTCGCTGTCGCCGCCAACGCCCACACCAACACCGCGAGCGTTGCTCAGGCCGTCGACGCGCTGGCGACGATGATCGCCCGCAAGAACGCCGCGGCGCTCGTGATCGACGACGCCGAACACCTCGACTCGTGCAGCGGCGGCGTCATCCTGGCCGCGCGGTCCAGGCAGGCGTTCCCCATCCTGTTCGTCGACCGGCCCGGGCGCGACGACGACCCGCTCGTCAGCACGTTCGTCGCGGAGTCGCTGCCGGGGGTGCGGGTCGCCATCGGTGCGTTGTCGCTGGAGGAGATCGACTGCCTCGTCCACGACCTGCTGGGCGGGGTCGTCGACCCGGCGGCCGTCGCGCGGATCGCGTCGCTGTCGGGCGGGTTGCCGCTGCTCGTCCACGCCCTCGTCGACGTGGCGCGGCGCACCGGGAAGCTGCGCGAGGAGCGCGGCCTGTGGCGGCTGAGCGGTGAGCTGTGGGACGACAGGCTCGTCCAGGTCATCAGGCCGCTCATCGCCGGGCTGTCGAGGGACGAGCTCGCCACGCTCGGCACGCTCGCCACGAAAGCGGGGGACGGCGGCCCCGCTCCGACGAAGCTCGCCGGCCTGGAGCGGCTCTGGGAGGCGGGCCTGCTGAGGGTCCACGGCGCGCCCGGCCGCCGCACTGTGACAGTCTTCCCCGGGCTGCTGTCCGACTACCTGGCGCGCAGTGCCGGCGTGGAGGGGCTGGCCGACGTCCTGGGCCCCCGTCCCGAACCGCCGGCGGCGTCGCTGCCCAACGGCGCCGACGCGTCGGACTTTGAGGTCAGGCTCAGGGCCACGCTCGCCGAGAGGGTCGCAGGGTTGAGGTCGGCCTGGGAGGCGGAGCCCGACCCCGAGCACGCCGCACCCCTGCTGGCCGCCCTGCACGCCGCGGCCGCCGGAGCCACCGACGTCGGCGAGGTGGTCAAGCACACCGAGCGGCCTGACGATCAGGCCCAGGCGTCCGCCGAGCTGGCCGCGTGGGCAGCCGTGTACCGGGCGCTCGCCGAGGACGACACGTCGGGCGCTATCGCCGACCTGCAGGCGCAGGAGGCGTTGCTGCCGGGCTGCGAGGGCTACCTGCGAGGCTTCGAGAACCACCTCGAGTTCCTGCAGCAGCACAATCCGACGCTCGCGCAGGCTCCCGAGCACGAGACAGTCGACGCGGTCAGGATCGAGGCGTTGCTCGCCGCCGGCAGGACGCACGCCGCCCGCGAGGCGCTGCGGGCGAGCAGCCCGCACGACCCCCTCGTGGCCAGCTACCAGAAGGTGTGCCAGGGGCTGGCGCGGGTGTTGGGCGGCGACCTCGCCGGGGGCGTCGAGTGGTCCATCGCCGAACTGGAACGGGCGATCGAGGCGTTCGACCACGGCAGGATCGACCAGCACGCCTACACCGTCGCGCTCGGCATGGTGCTGCACGGGGCGCTCGACGAGCTGGAAGCCGTGTTCGACCTCGTCTTCAGGCTGCCCGACGCGACGATGCTCGCCCACCACTGGCGGACCGGCCTGCTGGGGCTCGCCTCGTCGGTCAGGTGCTGGGAGGGGCGGCACGAGCACGCCGCCCGGCTCGACGCCCAGATCGCGGCGCTGCACGCGGGGGACGGGCCGTTCCCGTGGATGCAGGAGACCCGCGAGCCGTCCGTCACCACGGGCGCCGAAGCGCTGTGGGACACCGTCGACGACAGGCTCTCCAAGGGTTACCTCACGGCTGCCGCCTTCCTCGCCGTGTCGGCGGTCGAACACAGCGTCGACACCGCCCGCGTCGACAGGCTGCTCAAGCACGGCGCCGACACCGACAGCGTGGTCGTGCAGGCGCTGCTCGGCTACGTGTCGGCGATGGCCGCGAGGGACGCCCCCGGCCTCCGGCGGGTGGCCGAACACCTGCGCACCGTGTGCGGGCCCGTCTTGCGATCCGCGCCGGGGTGTCCCAGGCGCTGCTGCTGCGCGAGCGGGGCGACTTCCGCGCCGCCGAGCAGTTGATGGACGCCGTGTGGAAGGCGAGCGGCGAACTCGGGCCACGCTGCCCCGGCCTGTTCGAGAGGTTCAGCCTCTCCATCAACCTGACCCCGCGCGAGCGGGAGATCATCCGCATGATCGTGCAGGGCGCCACCCCGACCGTGGTGGCGGACAGCCTCGGGCTGTCACACCGCACCGTCGAGACCCACATCCATACCGCGTACCACAAGGTCGGAGTGCGTTCGCGGCGCGAGATCAGTGAGGCGTTGGACACATGGTTGGTGATGTAACTACTACCTTCTGGGGCCTTTACGACGAAAGTAGGCTGGCCAGGCCCACGATGACGGAGATGGGTGGACCCATGACCGACTCGCCGTCGCTCTGGCCCGGGTTCCCGCGGGACCAGGAGTTCGTCGACACCGTGCTGAGAAACCTCAAGGGCGGACGGAGCGTCCACCTGAGGGGGTTGCCCGGCTCCGGCAGGTCCGAACTCGTGATCCAGGTGTGCGAGGAACTCGGCCTGTCAGGCATCAGGACCTTCGAGTTGCCCGGGAACAGGGCCTTCGTCGACAGGCAGTTCGCCGCCGTCACGCTGGCGGGCGTCGGCGCCGAGATCACTCCGTCGGGGCACCCCGGCGACAGGTCGCTGAAGGGCGTCGCCGACGCGTTCGAGCGCATCATCGGCAGGCAGCCGTGCGTCCTCGTCATCGACGACGCCGGGCAGCTCGACAGGCCGAGCGCCGGCATCGTCGCCGTCGCGCGGGCTGCCAGGCGGTACCCGCTGCTGTTCGTCTCCCGTCCGGGGATCGACCCCGTCGGTTCGGTGGACGTGCTGATCGCTTCCGCGCAGACCGGCGT
>JAEWIK010000140.1 GCA_023387135.1 Actinomycetes bacterium
GCCGGCGCCGGCCTCAGCGGAGGAAGAGCGCGCGCAGCCGTCGCGTGGTGAAGCCGATGCCGACCACCGACATGGCCACGAAGTACACCAGGTGCACCCACGTGCCCGGCTCGAAGTAGCCGACGGACAGGTCCCGCATCAACTCCACGCCGTGCCACAACGGCAGCGCCATGATGAACCACTGCACGGCCTCCGGGAACACGCTGATGGGGAACAGGGTCGAGGAGAACATGAACATCGGCAGCAGGGCGAGGTTGATCCAGTCCATCTGCTGGAAGGTCGTGAAGTAGCTCGTCACGGCCATGCCGAAAGCGGCGAAGCCCAGCGCGATCAGCACGGCGACCGGGATCATCGCCAGCGCCCACCACGACGTCGCCAGGCCCATCGCCGCGATCACGATGGTGAAGCCCACCGCGTACAGGAAGCCCCTGAACAGGGCCATCAGGATCTCGCCGAGCGCCACGTCGAGCGGGCCGAGCGACGTGTTGAGCATCGCCTGGTAGAGCTTGGCGAAACGCAGCTTGAAGAAGACGTTCCAGGTCGAGTCGTACAGCGCGCCGTTCATCGCGGACGTCGCCAGCAGCGCGGGCGCGATGAAGGCCGGGTACGGAATCGGCTGCCCGCCCGGGCCCGGGACCGAGCCGATCAGCTGCCCGAGCCCCCAGCCCATCGCCAGCAGGTAGAACACCGGCTCGAAGAAGCCCGACACGATGATGACCCAGTTCTGGTTGCGGATCACCTTGAACCCGCGCTCGAGCACCGCCCTGGTGTTGCCCGACGCGTTCGCGGCGATCCAGCCCGGGACGCCGCGCACCGCAGGCGGAGCCACTCTCACCTCACGTTGCGTGCTCATCGCTGCAGCCTCCGCTCGAAGTTCCGCACCGTGAGGAACGTCCCCAGCCCGACCAGCACGACGAGGAAGGCGAGGTGCACAGCCACCAGCCACGGCGGCACCGGGAGCCCGAACGCGAGCAGCCGCGCCACCTGGGTGCCGTGCCACATCGGGGAGATCCAGCCGATCCACTGCAGGTAGACCGGCATCGACTCCAGCGGGAAGAACGTGCCGGCGAACAGGAACATCGGCGCCACGACGAACCGCTGGATCATCGTGAACTGGGTGCCCTCATCGGTCTGCGCCGCCGAGAACGCCATCAGCGGCGCCCCGAACGCGAGCGCCGCGAGCGACGCCACGAGCGCTATCGGCCACGAGCCCCACCCTGCGACGCCGAAGGCGACGAGCATCAGCCAGAACACCAGCGACTGGGCGAGGAAACGCACCCCGACGGCGAGCAGTTCCCCCACCGCCACCTGCCACGGCGAGGCCGCCGTCGCGCTGCGGGCGAAGTAGATCTTGCTCCACTTGAAGCCGTCCATCACCCCGTAGGTGAACTCGCCGGTCGCCGTCATCACCGTCGAGGCGACCAGCAGGCCCGGGCCGACGAACGCGAGGTAGGAGACCCCGCCGACACCGCCGGAGCCCGCGTCGACCAGCCTCCCGAGCCCGACGCCCATCGCTATCAGGTAGAGCAGCGGCGTCAGCACGGCCTCGCCGGCGATCGTCGTCCAGTACGCCTTCATGCCGAGCAGGCGACGCTCGGCCTGGAACCACCAGCCCCAGCGGCTGACGAGTTCTGCCTGCCGGAGGGCAGGCAGCGCCCGTCCGGAATAGGCGAGCGCGTTGGTGTCGACGAAGTCAGTCAATGAGGCTCCGTCCGGTGAGCCGGAGGAACACGTCCTCCAGCGAGGACCTGCGCACCAGCGAGGTCAACGGGTTCAGCCCGCGGTGCCTGACTCCTTCCAGGGCTCCCTCGCCGTCCTCGGTGTAGACGAGCACCCTGTCGGGCAGCACTTCCAGGCGTCCGAAGCCGGCGAGCTCGTCCACCAGGGCCGCGTTGCGCTCGGAGCCGAACCTGAGTTCGAGCACCTCCCGCGTCGAGTACTGCCTGATGAGTTCGGCGGGACTGCCCTCGGCGACGATCGTGCCGTGGTCCATGACGATGAGCCTGTCGCAGAGCTGCTCGGCCTCGTCCATGAAGTGGGTGGTGACGATGAGCGTCACCCCCTGTTCCTTCAGCCTGAACAGCCTGTCCCACAGGATGTGCCGGGCCTGCGGGTCGAGCCCCGTCGTCGGCTCGTCGAGCAGCAGCACGCGAGGCGCGTTCACCAGCGCGCGGGCGATCGTCAGCCGGCGCTTCATGCCGCCGGACAGGTCGTCCACCTTGGTGGTCGCCTTCTCGGTGAGCTGCGCGAACTCCAGCAACTCGTCGGCCTTCGCGCGCAGGAACGAGTACGGCAGGCCGAAGTACCTGCCGTACATGATGAGGTTGTCCCTCACCCGCAGTTCGTTGTCGAGGTTGTCCTGCTGCGGCACGACGCCGAGGTTGGCCCGCACCTGGGGGCCGTGGGTCTCCGGATCGAGCCCGTTCACCAGCAGCGTGCCGGACGTCCGCAGGCTCGTGCCGCCGATCATCCGCATGGACGTCGACTTGCCCGCACCGTTGGGGCCGAGCAGGCCGAACGACTCACCGGGAGCCACCTCGAAGGAGATCTGGTCGACGGCTCTCACCTCGCCGTACACCTTGGTCAACTCGCGGGCTTCGATCACAGGCACCCGGTCACCCTACAGAGCCGTTCCGACACTGCGGAATCCCGCCTTTCCCCCTGTCGACAGGGTGTGCCGCCCGCCCAGCCGTGAGCGGGATAGGGTCGGCTGGTGACCTCCCCTCAGGCTGCGCTGCCCGCCACCATCGCGGCGCCGGTCGAGCACGAGCTGGTCATCAAGAAGTCACGCTTCCTCGCGCACGTCGAGCCTGTCGGCAGCGTCGAGGAGGCCGACTCCGTCATCGCCGCGGTGCGCAAGCAGCGGTGGGACGCGAGGCACCACTGCGTCGCGCTCGTCGTCGGCCCCCGGGCCGACCAGCAGCGTTCGTCCGACGACGGCGAGCCGTCCGGCACCGCCGGCGTCCCCATGCTCGAGGTGCTGCGGCAGCGCCACCTCACCGACGTCGTGGCCGTCGTCACGCGCTACTTCGGGGGCGTCCTGCTCGGGGCCGGCGGGCTGGTCAGGGCGTACTCGTCGGCGGTCTCGGAAGCGCTCGACATGGCCGTCATCGTCAGGCGCGAGGTGCTCACCGAGGTCGCCTTCGACGTCCCGCACGCCGAGGCCGGACGGATAGACAACTGGTTGCGCGACTGGTCGGCCACCCACGGCGCCGTCCTCGAACCCGCGCGCTACGGCGCCGCCGTGGGCTTCCTCGTCCTCGTCCCCGGCGCCGCTCTCGACGCCCTCGACGCCGACGCCGCCTCGATCTCGGCGGGGTCGCTCGTCGGCGCCCGCGGGGGCAGCCGCATCGTCGACCTGCCGCCGGGCGCCTGACCGCGCCGCGGCCGGCGAGCGCTCAGCGGCCGTGGTTGTAGCGCAGGCAGTTGGGACGGCAGGGGGCCTCCATGGCGATCTGCAGCGGCGCGATGCGGCGCTCGTCCCGTAGCCGGAACAGGTTCGGCACCACCCTGTCGCGCAACGAGTACGGGTCGATCGTGTTGAGGTAGATCTTCGTCGCGCCCTCGAACCCCGCGACCGTCGAGACCCGCCATTTCAGCGACACTCGCCACGGCATCGCCAGGTCGAGATCCATCGGACGGTAGTGCCACTCCTCGTTGCAGGGCACCTCGACGCCGGTGGCCGCGTGCATGGCGTGGATCATGTCCGACATCGCCCTGACTTCCTGGGGGCTGTGCTCCCACGGGTCGCAGGCCTCCGATTTGGAGTAGATCTCGATCGTCGGGTAGCGGTGGCCGAAGCCCGCGAACGCGATGGCGAAGTCGTTCTCCGCCAGGACGAGGTTCTTGTACGACGCGTAGTTCACGCCGTCCTCGTTGAAGGTGTTCGGATTGGCGCGCAGCCGCGCTATCCCCTGGTCGTGGCTCGCCCCACGCTCGTCGATGGCGACTATCTGCTTGTGCAGGTGGTCGAAGGAGGCGCCCGCCGGACGCAGCCAGTTCTGGAAGATCGCCACGTAGCGCGCGTACCTGTTGAGGTCGAACAGGCCCTTCGCCGACTCGATGGTGAACTCGACGAACTTCTCGTGCTCGTCCGGGGTCAGGGTGCCCGACGAGGCGAGCTGCGTGTTGTCGACCGCGCCGTCGATGAAGTGCCTGCGGGCCACGATGACGTCGTGGCCGCCGCCGAAGAAGCCCGACGCCGCGTCGAGTTGGCCCTGCTCGCCGAGCGCGTCGATCTCGGCGTCCGTCCTGCCGCCGGCGCGGAGCTTGTTGCGCACCACCGACAGCACGTGCGCGCGACCCGACTCCGAACGGAGGTACGCCTCCTTGCGGTCCCTGATGCGCGCCGGCAGCTCGTAGCCGTAGTTCTGGTGCCAGTAGTCGAAGGAGAGGATCTCGAACAGGTTGGGGATCCGCCTGAATTCCGCGGTCGTCGCCGTGAGGTCCTCGGCGGACGTCCTGTACCGCGTTTCCCACGAACCGTCGGCGTGCCGCACGACGCGCGCCTTCTCCGGCGGGGTCTCCAGGTAGCGGCCTTCGCAGAACGCGCAATGCCTGCCGTGCAGCGCCTGGTCGAGCGGCACCGGGTCGGGCAGCGTGACGCCCAGCGGACGGTTCCCGCGGCCCGCCACCGTCCACACCTGCGTGCCGGTGAACGGGTTGAGCTGTTTGACAGTGCCGTCCTTCAACTGCGTCAGGAAATCAGGTCCCCGCAAGTACGGATGCGTCATGACGAACCCCTCTCACCCAGACCGTCGGCGCTCGTCGGACAGGGTAGCCCTTCCGCACCCGCGGATCAGAAGACCCGTCGCCGAACTGTGCAACCGAAGTGACAGAAGGTGCGTCAAAGCCGGTGCCTGGCACGAGAGAAAGGCCCCCGATGCACCAGTTCGCAGCTCCCTGCGTCACAGCATCCGACATCTTCCAGCACGAGTTCGTCGAGGATCCGTCGGCGGCACGCGACGGCGACCACGAGCTCGAAGCGCGTCGACTCGTCGACCAGGCCGTCCGTCTCTGCTCCGACTGCCCGGCCTTCGAGCGATGCCTGTACTCGGCAGTCGTCGAGCACGACGTCGCGGGGGTCGCTGCCGGCACCACGCAGGCCCAGCGCGCACGCATCCGGCGCCTGCTGGGCTTCAAGCTCGAAGCCGAGGACTTCGGCGGCTTCGTCGGCACCTCCCGCGAGGGCGCGAGGCTCAGCCACACAGAAGTGATCAGGCTGCGCAAGGCGAACCCGGACGTGCCGTTGGAGACCATCGCCGAGTGGCTGGACTGCTCGCTGTCGACAGTCAAGCGCCACCTGCGTCGCGCACGCCGTGAGGACGTCAGCCTCTCCCCCGCACCGGCGCCGCGCCCTGCGCTGGAGGCGGTGCTCGGCGCCAACGCCATCGTCACCGGCAGGCCCGCCCGGGCGCGCGTCGCCTGACGCGTCGCCGTCCCGCCTCGGCCGCCTTCAGCCGCGGACGACCAGGCCCATCCAGACCGTCGCCTGGTCGCCGACGCCGAGCCCCAGCGGACGGCGCACCGCGTCCTTGAGCGGAAGCAGGTAGCGCCCGTCCTTGGGGAAGAGCGAGGTGGTGAACTCGACGCCGCCGACGCGCGCCGACACCGGGATGGCTCCCCAGCCGTAGGTCAGGACGCTGGCCATGGAGCCGATCGTCTCGCTCTCGGCCTCGGGGATCACCACGTAGTAGAAGGGTGCCGGGCCGCGCCATTCGATCACCGGCCCGGTGAACTCGAGCTCCATGGGCTCAGTCTGCCAAGGGGGACGTCGCCAGCATCAGAAAGGCGGCATCCTGTGGTGGTCGCCGGCGAACCAGCCTGTCGACCTGCCGACGCGGGCCTCGTAGAGCTGCGGGTCGACGTCCTTCAGGAGCGCGTCGGGTAGTTCGTCGGCGCGCCACAGGCCGGCGCGCGGGGTGGTCAGCGCCTGGAAGAAGTGCGCGAGAGCGCTCCTCACCCTGTCGAACTGCCTGACTGCAGGACGGGTGGGCCGCGGAGTGACCGACCCCTCACGCAGGGTGGGGGTGTGTGCCAGCGCGACTGTCACACGGGGGGTCATGAACTGAACGATTCGCTGTGTCATAGGACGACAGTAGAGTCGGTTCCGGACGTTCTACTTCCGGTTTTCAGAAGCCCTCTCGAAGAATTACGTAGGAGGTCGGCGATGACTGTCGAATCCAGCCCGACGGCGCGCGCCCTGCTGGCCCTGGAGGTCATCCAGAACACGCCAGGCGTCACCGCCGACAGGCTCGCCAACTCGCTCGGGGTCACCGAGCGGGCCGCCCGCCGCTACGTCAGCATCCTGCGCGAGGCCGAGATCCCCATCCTCTCCACGCGCGGCCCCTACGGCGGCTACACGGTGGGACGCGGGGTGCGGCTGCCCCCGCTGATCTTCAGTTCGACGGAGGCGCTGGGCCTGGTGATGGCGGTCCTCGACGCCCATCACGAGGCCGCCGACACCGAGGATCCCGTAGCCACGGCGCTGGGGAAGATCATCCGCGCGCTGCCCGAGCCCGTCGCGCGACAGGCGGAGGCGGTCAGGCGTTCGACCCACACCGTGCCGGACAGGTACGCCGCCCGTCCCGACCCCTCGACGACAGCGCTGCTCGTCGACGCCGTCTCGAAGCGCCGGCTGGTCTCGCTCGGCTACAGGTCGGAAGCGGGCTCGGAGTGGGTCACGCTGGTGGAACCTTGGGCCGTCGTCGCCCGCCACGGACGCTGGTACCTGCTCTGCAAGCTCACCAAGAGCGGTGACCTGCGGACGTACAGGCTCGACAGGGTGCGCAGCGTCGAGATCACGAATGATGAATTCTCTCCGCCCGACGGCCTCGACCCGGTGGCCACGCTGGAGGACAACCTCGCCCTCGGCTGGGAGTTCCCGTGCGAGGTGCTGATCAAGGCGCCCGCGGAGAAGCTGTCCTGGTTCCCGCGGTGGATCGGCAGGCTCGAGCCCGTGGACGAGGAGACGACGAGGCTGACCGGCACCACGAGCGACCCGGCCTACTACGTCGAGCAACTCGTCATGCTGCACGTCCCCTACACGGTCATCGGAGGCCCCGAGATCCGCGAGGAGGCCCGCGTCACCGCCCAACGCATGCTGGACGCGGTGGCCCCGCTCTGAGG
>JAEWIK010000144.1 GCA_023387135.1 Actinomycetes bacterium
ATCATCGCGGAGTTGTACGCCCAGGCCCTCGAAGCCGGCGGCTACGAGGTGGACCGGCAGTTCCAGATCGGGCAGCGCGAGGTCTACCTCCCCGACCTCGAGGCCGGGAAGATCGACATCATGCCCGAGTACTCGGGCAACCTCCTGCAGTACTACGACAAGTCGACGCAGGCCAAGTCGTCCGACGAGGTGCTCACCGCCCTGGAGGACGCGCTGCCCGACGGGCTGCGCCCGCTGATGGCGGCGAGCGCGACGGACCAGGACGCCTACAACGTGACCTCCGAACTGGCCAGCCAGTACGGCCTCGCCAGCCTCGCCGACCTCGCCAAGGTGCCGGGTCCGTTGAAGGTGGCGGCCAACTCCGAGTTCGCCACCCGTCCCTACGGCCCGCAGGGGCTCAAGCAGTTCTACGGCGTCGACGTGACTGTCGTCCCCGTGGAGGATTCGGGCGGCCCGCTGACGGTCAAGGCGCTGAAGAACGGCGACGTCCAGACCGCCGACATCTATTCGGCGGATCCTTCGATCGCGGCCAACGGCTTCGTCACGCTGACCGACCCGAAGAACATGATCCTGCCGCAGAACGTGGTGCCGATCGTCGACTCCAAGGTGGACAGCAACGCCTCGAAGATCATCGACGGCGTGAGCGCCAAGCTCGACACTCCCGCGCTGATCGCGCTCAACGCCCGCAGCGTGAACGAGCAGGCGTCCTCGGCGACCATCGCCGCGGACTGGCTGTCCCAGCAGGGGCTGGTGAAGAAGTAGGTCAGGAGCCCGGCCGGCGGCGCGCCGAGCGCCCGCCGCTGGCCGGCCCCTCACCGGGCCTTCTGCCGGTCAGGACCCCTGGGGCTCGTCAGGCTCGATCGCCCAGTCGAGACGCTGCTGCCGGGCCGGCGACTGGTCGCCCTCGGCCCGGCGCGTGACCAACACGTCGCACTGCGCGTGCTCGACCACCTGGTCGGAGACCGAACCGAGCAGCAGCCCGGCGAACCCGCCCAGGCCACGCGTCCCGACGATGATCAACCTCGCGCCCTCGGTCGCCTTGATGAGTTCGCGGCCGGCCGCGCCGTGCGGCACCGCGTACTCCACCTTCACCCCGGGCGCCTGCGCCACCCTGTCGGCCACCTGACCCTTGAGCTGGTCGAGCACCGCTTCGGCGAAGTCCTCGACGGGGGGCACGTAGCCCGGCGCCCAGCTCTTGGGTCGCGGCGCGTTGCTGATGGTCCAGGCGCGCACGATGCGAACCGTGGCGTCCAGCTTGTCCGCCAGCCAGAGCCCTTTGCGGAGCGCTTCGTCGGCGAAGTCCGAGCCGTCGTACCCGACGATGATCGGTCCTGAGTCCTCCATGGTCGCCACCCTAACCGCCCCGACTCACGACGTGACAGAGCCGTCGGCCACCGGGGCCGGAGAGCCTGACTTTTCTCTTGTCAGGACCGGGTGCGCGGGCACAGGCGGCGACTTACACTGAGGCATCCCCCACCGCAGGAGCCAGAGATGCCTGGTCCACGTCGAACCCTCATCGTGGGAGCCGCGGGGCGCGACTTCCACACCTTCAACACCGTGTTCCGCCACGACGCGTCGCATGTCGTCGTGGGGTTCACGTCCCCGGAGTTCTGCGTGGACGACACGGGCACCTATCCCGCGTCGCTGGCGGGGCCGCTCTACCCCGACGGCATCGACATCCTGCCGGAGGCCGCTCTCGAAGAGGTGGTCAGGCACCTGCGGGTGGACGAGGTGGTGTACGCGTACACGGAGGCTCCGCGCGTCGAACTCGCCCGGCTGGCGTCCCGCGCCCTCGCCGCCGGCGCCGACTTCGAGGTCGTGAGCCCTCACAGGCTCATGCTGCCGACGAGCAAGCCCGTCATCGCCGTGTCGTCGGCGAGGCCCGGTTCGGGGAAGTCGGCCGCCGCGCGGTACCTGGCGGAGTTCCTGGTCGGCGAGGGGTACAGGGTCGCCGTCGTCAGGCACCCGCGCACCGAGCGGCTTTTCGACAACGCCTATCCGAGCGTGCAGCAGGGCGGGCGCCACGCGCGGTCGGCCGACGAGGTGGTGAGGGGCGAGGTGGCACCCCACGGCAGCGATCCGGTGGCCGTGTTCTCGGGCCTCGACTACGAACTCGTGCTGGCGGCCGCCGAGGCCGAAGCAGACGTGCTGATCTGGGACGGCAACGGGTCGGACGCTCCGTTCCTGCGGCCGACGCTGCAGTTCGTGCTGGTGGACCCGCTGCGGCTGGGCGGCGAGGTCGACTACTTCCCCGGCGAGGTGTGCCTGCGCATGGCCGACGCGATCATCGTCAACAAGTGCGATGCGGTGTCGGTGAGCCAGATCGAGGCCGTCGTCGACACGGTGGCCCAGCTCAATCCCGACGCCAGGGTGTTCACCGCCGACTCGCCCGTCGAGGTCGAGGACGGGCAGGTGCTCCGCGGGCGGACCGTGACGATCCTCGAGGAGGTCGACTCGCTCCGGCTCGATGGCATTCGTCCGGGAGCGGGCATGGTGGCGGCGCGGCGGGGCGGCGTCTCGGGGATCATCAGCCCCAAGCCGTACGCGACGGGGTCGCTGGCGCGGTTCTACAGGCAGAATCCGGCGGCAGCACAGGTGCTCCCCGTGCTGGGCAACTCACCGGAGGTTCTCGCCGAACTTGGGGCGGCGCTCGCCGCCGTGCCGAGCGAGGTGATCATCGACGCCGCCCGGGTCGACCTCGCGGGCCTGCTGCCCGAGAAGCCCGTCGTGAGGGCGTCGTACACGTTGTCGCCACACGACCACGAAGCGGTGGCGGCGTTGGTTCGGGGGGCCGTCCAGAGTTGGACGGCCGCCCCGCAACCGAGCGTCAGGCCTGCTTGACCGCTGCGATCTCGAACTCGAGGGTGACCTTCTCGCTGACCAGCACGCCGCCGGTCTCGATCGCGACGTTCCAGGTCAGGTCCCAGTCCTTGCGGTTGACGACGACGCTGCCCTCGAAGCCGATGCGCTCGCCGCCCCACGGGTCGCCGTTGGAGCCGAGGTAGGTGAAGGGGATCGTGACGGGCTTGGTGACTCCCTTGATGGTGAGGTCGCCCGTCACCTCCACTGTCTCGGGATCGGTGATCTCGAAGTTGGTGGCGACGAAGGTGATCGTCGGGAAGTTGTCGGCGTCGAAGAAGTCGGCGCTGCGCAGGTGGGCGTCGCGCTGCTCCGAACGGGTGTCGATGCTGGCGGTCTTGATCTCGACAGTCAGCGAGGAGGCCGAAGGGTTGGCGCCGTCGATGGTCGCGGTGCCGGAGACGTCGCTGAAGGCGCCGCGCACCTTGGTGACGACGGCGTGACGGGCGACGAAGCCCACCTGCGAGTGGCCAGCATCAAGGACGTACGTGCCCTTGAGGTCTGTGAGGGCTGTCGACTGGGTCACTGTCATGTTCTCTTCCTCTCGGCTTGAAGCCTAAATGATTGAAGTCTCAATAACTCCAGATAGTAGAACCTGATGGTTGAGTTGTCAACTACTCTTACCCCTCATCCCGCATCCCGATGCGCTCAGACGCCGTTCGTCCAGCCCGGACCACCGCCCTGCCGCCGCCGGTTGGCCTGAATGTATGGTGGCCCCAACGCGAGGTTCTTCCCCGCGAACCGGGGGATACTGATCGAATCCATGGAGGATGGGGATGACGAACGCGGTCTTCAGCCACGACGACGTGACGTGTGAACTCCCGCTGGTCGAGGCGACCCAGGGCAGCAACGGCTACGACGTCGGCAAACTGTTGTCGAGCACCGGCGACCTCACCCTCGACGTCGGCTTCGGCAACACCGCCTCCTGCCAGTCGGCCATCACCTTCATCGACGGCGACGCCGGCATCCTGCGCTATCGCGGCTACCCAATCGAGCAGCTCGCCGAGCACTCGACCTTCCTCGAGGTGTCCTACCTCGTCCTCTACGGCGAACTGCCCACCGCCGACCAGCTCAAGGCCTTCTCCGACAGGATCGCCGGCTACAACCTGCTGGACGAGCGGCTCCGGGAGCTCTACAGGTCGTTCCCGCGACGCTCGCACCCCATGCCGGTGCTGTCGGCAGGCCTCAACGCGCTGTCGACCTTCGTCGCCTCCGCGCGCACCTACAAGGTGCTCACTCCGGACGAGGAGTTGCAGGACGACACCTACAGGCTGATGGGGCAGTTGCCCACGCTCGCTGCCTACGGCTACAAGACCTCGGTGGGCCAGCCGTTCCTCTACCCCGACAACTCGCTGTCCTACATCGAGAACTTCCTCCGCATGTCCTTCGGCCTGCCCACGGGCCCGTACCCCTTCGACGACGCGATCACCAGGGCGCTGGACGTCCTGCTCATCCTGCACGCCGACCACGAGCAGAACTGCTCGACCTCGACGGTGCGGATGGTCGGCTCGTCCGGCGCGAACATCTACGTCTCGGTGGCGGCGGGAGTCAACGCGCTGTCGGGTCCGCTGCACGGCGGCGCCAACCAGGCGGTGCTCGAGATGCTGAAGGGCATCCGGGACGAGGGCGGCGACGTCCGCGACTACGTCAACAAGGTCAAGGACAAGAAGGACACGACGAAGCTGATGGGCTTCGGGCACCGGATCTACAAGAACTACGATCCCCGCGCCGCCATCGTGAAGAAGCACGCGGACGTGATCCTGAAGCGGATGACAGGCCACAACGAACTGCTCGACCTCGCCATGCAACTCGAAGAGGCAGCGCTGTCGGATCCCTACTTCCAGGAACGCAAGCTCTACCCGAACGTCGACTTCTACACCGGCCTGATCTACGAGGCCATGGGCTTCCCCCAGAACATGTTCACCGTCCTGTTCGCCCTGGGACGGCTGCCCGGCTGGATCTCCCACTGGAGCGAGCAGTTCTACGATCCCGCGACCAAGATCAACCGGCCGCGGCAGGTGTACATCGGCCAGACCGAGCGCGAATACGTCCCGCTGGGCGAGCGTTCCTGACCCCTCCAACCCCACTTTCACAAGGGAAAGCGCTCCTCTGAGGTACCTCAGGGCGGCTACCTCGGGGAAGTTCGGAAGTTCGCCTCATGTGCGGGTGCGCGCCTTAGGAGCACCCTTTAGGTATGAACACGTCCGACTACGCGATGGGCCTGGTGCTGCAGCAGCGGCACGCGGATCTGCTCCGGGAAGCACGCGACAACGCGCTCGCCCGTGAAGCGGCCGCGCCCCGCGACACGGTCGTGTTGTGGTGGCGCCGGCTGACCGATCGGCCGAAGTGGACGCCGGCTCGTCCGGTCGGCGGGCGCACCCCACGTCTCCAGCCGACCCACTAGCACGGACGGCCCCGGCTCCGTTGGGCGGGCTGCCCCGAGCACACGACACCATGCCGTCTCCCGGCGGCAGTGATTCGTGCGCAGGAGGGGCTCGGGTGATGGCACGATGAGGGGCATGCCGCTGGTCCTCCCCCGGGCGCCCTTCGTCGGCAGGGCCGCTGAACTCACAGAACTGCAGGACGCCTGGCGGCGTGCCCTGGCGGGCGAGCCCCCGCTCGCCCGCATCGGCGGTGAGGCGGGCATCGGCAAGACCTCGCTCGTCCATGCTTTCGTCCGCGACCTGCCCGACGACGCGATCGTGCTCACGGGCCAGTGCGTGAGGATCGGCGGGCTGCCGATGCCCTACGCGCCCATCGCGTCGATCCTCGAACAGCTCGCCCGCCGCGTCGGGGTCGAGACGGTGCGCAGGTGGGCCGGCAACGGCCAGGCCCAGCTCGGCATGGTCGTCCCCGACCTCTCTGCCGAACCTGTCAGCGGCCAGCCCGACAGGCTCGCGCTGTTCGACGCGCTGGCCTCCGTCCTCGAGGCCGCCGCGGCGGAGGCGCCCGTCTGCCTCGTGCTGGAAGACCTCCACGCCGGCGAGCAACTGACCTGGCACCTGCTGCAGTTCCTGCAGGCCGTCCTGCCGGGGTCGCGGCTGTTGCTCATCGCCACCTACCGATCGGACGAACTGCCGACCAGGCACCCGCTCCGGCCCGTGCTCGCCGAGTTGGGAAGGCGCCCAGGGGTGGGACGGCTGGAACTCCGTCCGATGCCCGAGGAGGACCTCGCCGACCTCGTGCGCAGCGTGCTGCCCGAGGGGCGCCCGGCGCTGATCGCGAGGATGGTGGAGCGCAGCGACGGCGTCCCCTACTTCGCCGAGGAGCTCGCCAGGGGTGCCCAGGAGGGCAGGTCTGACCTCCCGTCCACCCTCGCCGAAGCGCTGCTGGCAAGGGTGTACGGGCTGTCGGAGACCGCGTCGGAGCTCATGCGGCTGGCGTGCGGCGCGGGGCTCATGGTGTCCCACGAACTGCTGGAGGCGCTCTCGGGCCTGTCGCCCGACGACCTCGACGCCGCCCTGCGCGAGACTGTCGACGCGGCGTTGCTGGTGCCGACCGAGGACGGCTACGCCTTCCGCCACGGCCTGCTGCGCGAGGTGATCCACGACAAGCTGCTGCCCGGCGAACACGTCAGGCTGCATTCGCGCGTCGCCGACGCGCTGATCGCCACGTCGGATCCCGACGACCCGCCTGCCGACCTCGCCCACCACCTGCTGGCCGCCAACCGGCTGCCGGAGGGCTTCGAGGCCTGCCGCAAGGTGGTCGAGGGGTCGACCCACGCCCACCTCACCCGGTTGCGCCTGCTCGAGCACGCCCTCGAGGTGTGGGATCGGGACCCGTCCGCCGCGCGCGTGCTCGGCACGCGTTCCGAGGTGCTGCACGCCGCCGCCGAGGCCGCCAGGTCGGCGGGCGAGCCCGCCCGCGCGCTGCCGTTGATCGAGGCGTCCCTGAAGGAGAGCGGCCCCGACGACGACCCGCTGCTGCGCGCCGAACGCCTCATCATCCTGTCGAGACTGCGGTACCGGCTGCTCGGGCAGGACCCGCTGCCGATCCTGTCCGAAGCGCTGGCACTGACGCCCGCCGACAGGCCCACCACCCAGCGTGCCGAGGTGCTGGAGCACCTCAGTTCCCAGTTGATGCTGGACGGAAGGCTGCAGGAGAGCCTCGCCACCGCCGAGGAAGGCCTGCCCATCGCCCGCGAGGTGGGTGCCACCACCGCCGAGTCCAGCCTGCTCAACACCATGGGCTGCGTGGTGGCGGCGCTCGGCGACGAGGTCAGAGGGCTCGACCTGCTGCACCAGGCCGGAAGCATCGCCGAGGGGCGCGCCAGGACCCGCTGGCGCATCAACTACAGCAACCAGCTCCACCTCGCCGGACGGTTCCGCGAGGCGGCGGACGTCGCCCTGCTCGGCGTCGCCGACGCCCGCGCGCTCGGCGTCGAACGGTCAGTGGGGGTCATTATGGCCGCCAACGCTGCCGAGAGCCTGCTCGCCCTCGGCGATCCCGACGAGGCCGTCGCGCTCGTCGAACCCGCGCTCGCGCTGAACCCGCCCAGCGAGCAACGACTCAACCTCCGGCTGCTGCTCGCCGAGGTCGCCCTCGTGCGCGGCAACCTCGACGAGGCCGAGGCGATCCTCGGCGAGTTCCTCCCCGTCTATCGGGCCGAGCAGTCCGAACCCCAGGACAGGTTCCGCGTCGGACGGGCGATCGCCACGTTCGCCCTGCTCAAGGACCAGTCGGCGCGCGCCTGGGAGGTGGGACGCCACCTGCTCACGATGTCGGGACGCGAACACCCCGCCCACTCCTGGCAGGCGGCAGGCCTCGCGGCCCGCGCGCTGCGGCTGGGAGCGGGCGACCTGGCCGCCGACGGCGAGTGGTTGCGGGAACGGACCGCGCAGTTGGCGCCGTCGAGCACGCAGTCGCGCTGGCGCACCCTGCTGGACGCCGAACTCACAGACACCGTGGAAGCGTGGCGCCGGGCGTCGGAGGCCTTCATCGGCGGTCCCGTCAGCATTCGTCTCGACGCGCTCATCGAGACCGGAAAGGACCTGGTGGCGGCAGGCTCCCCCGCCGCCGACATCCTCGACTCGGCACGGACGCTCGCGGTCGACCTGGGCGCCGAGCCGCGGCTGGAACTGGTGTCCGCCCTGCAGCGCCGCGCGGGCCTCGTCCGCGGCCCCGCCGCCGCGCCCGGGCTCACCCCCCGCGAACACGAGGTCCTCACCCTGTTGATGGACGGGGCGAGCAACGGCGAGATCGCCAGGAAGCTCTTCGTGTCGACCAAGACCGTCAGCGTCCACGTCTCGAACATCCTCGCCAAACTGGGCGTCGCCAGCCGCGGTGCGGCGGCGGCGAAGGCGCGCCGCGAAGGCTGGTGACCGGCCGGGCCGGTCACCGCGTCCGCTGAGGCCCGACCGCCCGGGTCAGTTGCGCGTCAGGTGCAGCAGCGTCGGCTTCGCCACGTCGGCGAAGAAGTCGTTGCCCTTGTCGTCCACCACGATGAAGGCCGGGAAGTCGACGACGTCGATCTTCCAGATCGCCTCCATGCCGAGCTCGGGGTACTCCAGCAGCTCGACATTCTTGATGCAGTCCTGCGCCAGCCGCGCCGCGGGTCCGCCGATCGAGCCGAGGTAGAACCCGCCGTGCGACGCGCAGGCGTCGGTGACTGCCTTCGACCTGTTGCCCTTGGCGACCATGATCATCGAGCCGCCTTCGGCCTGGAACCTGTCGACATAGGAGTCCATGCGTCCGGCGGTCGTCGGGCCGAACGACCCCGACGGCATCCCTGCCGGGGTCTTCGCGGGGCCCGCGTAGTAGACCGGGTGGTCCTTCAGGTACTGCGGCATGGGCTCGCCGGCGTCGAGGCGTTCGCGGATCTTCGCGTGGGCGATGTCGCGGGCGACGATCAGCGTCCCCGTGAGCGACAGCCGGGTCTTCACCGGGTAGTTGCTGAGTTCGGCCAGGACGTCGGCCATCGGACGCCGGAGGTCGACCTCGACGACCTCGTCGTCGGACAGGTGCTCGTCGGTGGTGTCGGGCATGAAGCGGGCGGGCTCGCGTTCGAGCTGCTCGATGAACACGCCGTCCGGGGTGATCTTGGCGAGGCACTGCCTGTCGGCCGAGCAGGACACCGAGATGGCGACCGGCAGCGAGGCGCCGTGCCGCGGCAGCCTCACGACCCTCACGTCATGGCAGAAGTACTTGCCGCCGAACTGGGCACCGATGCCGAATTCCCTGGTGAGCTTCAGGAC
>JAEWIK010000147.1 GCA_023387135.1 Actinomycetes bacterium
ACGTTGCGCCGCAGGGCGTGGATCAGGTGGTTGCCGCCGATGCTGAGCGCATCACCGTCACCCGTCACCACCCAGACGTTGAGGTCCTCGCGCGCCATGGCCAGGCCGGTCGCGATGGCAGGCGCCCGTCCGTGGATCGAGTGCATCCCGTAGGTGTCGACGTAGTACGGGAACCGGGACGAGCACCCGATGCCCGACACGATGACGGTGTTCTCGCGTCGGATGCCGAGCTGGGGCATCAGGCCCTGGAAGGTCGCGAGGATCGCGTAGTCGCCGCAGCCGGGACACCAGCGCACCTCCTGGTCGGAGGTGAACTCCTTGCGGTTCATCGGGCTCACGGCGAGCGGGACGTTCCGCAGGCCGAGCGGCGTCGTGGGAGTGGCTGTCACTTGCTCGCCTCCAGGTCGGGGAGCTTCACATCGGGGGGTGCGAGGGTGGGCGAGGTCTCGTCCACGATGGTCTCGAGGTCAGCCGCGAGTTCCGCGACGGAGATCGGCAGGCCACGCACCCGAGAGTAGCTCTCGGCATTCACCAGGTAGGTGGCGCGCAGGATCATCGCGAGCTGGCCCAGGTTCATCTCGGGCACTATCACCCTGTCGTACCGTCGCAGCACCTCGCCGAGGTTGGACGGCAGCGGGTTCAGGTGGCGCAGGTGAAGGGTGGCGACCGCGCGTTCTGAGTTGCGGACGCGCCTGGCGGCGGCGGCGATCGGGCCCTGCGTGGACCCCCAGCCGACGACGAGCACACGCGCGGCACCGCTCGGGTCCTCGACCTCGGCGGGCGGCACGTCGCGAGAGATGCCGGCGATCTTGGCGGCCCGCAGGTTCACCATGTACTCGTGGTTGGCGGGATCGTAGGAGATGTCGCCGGTGAGGTCGGCCTTCTCGATGCCGCCGATCCTGTGCTCGAGGCCCGGCGTGCCGGGGATCGCCCAGGCGCGCGCGAGCTTGTCGTCGCGCAGGTACGGCAGGAACGTGTCGTCGGGCCCGTTCGGAGCCGTGGCGAAGGCCGGATCGATGGCGGGCAGGGAGTCGAGCTCGGGGATGTTCCACGGCTCGGCGCCGTTGGCCAGGTAGCCGTCCGACAGCAGGATGACCGGCGTCCGGTAGGTGATGGCGATCCTGACGGCCTCGTAGGCGGCGTTGAAGCAGTCGGCGGGCGACGCCGCGGCGACGACAGGGACTGGAGCCTCGCCGTGCCTGCCGAACAGTGCCTGCGTGAGGTCCGCCTGCTCGGTCTTGGTGGGCATGCCCGTGCTGGGGCCCGCGCGCTGGATGTCGCAGACGACGAGCGGGAGTTCCAGCATGACGGCCAGGCCGATGGCCTCCGACTTCAGCGCCATGCCGGGGCCGGACGTCACTGTGACGCCGAGCTGGCCGCCGAAGCTCGCGCCGATCGCCGAGCTGACCGCCGAGATCTCGTCCTCGGCCTGGAAGGTGGTGACGCCGTGCTGCTTGGCCGAGGCCAGGTTGTGCAGGACGTCCGACGCCGGCGTGATCGGGTACGCGCCGAGGAAGAGCTTCAGCCCTGCCTTCGCCGCGCCCGCCATGAGCCCGAAGCTCAACGCCCGGTTGCCCGAGATCTGCCGGTACGTGCCGGGGGCGGCCGCGGCCGGAGCGATCTTGAAGCGGGTGGCGAACATCTCGGTGGTCTCGCCGAACGCGTAGCCGGCCTTGAGGGCGGCGATGTTGGCCCGCCTGATGTCGTCCTGCCTGGCGAACTTGTGGTTGAGGAACTCGATGGTGTCGTCGACCGGCCTGTCGTACATCCAGTCGAGCAGTCCGAGGGCGTACATGTTGCGGGTGCGGACGGCGTCCTTGCGTCCCAGCCCCAGCTCGGAGACCGCGGCGATGGCCTGGCCCGTGAGGTCGATCGCGTACACCTGGAAGCCGGCCAGGGAGCCGTCGGTGAGCGGGTCGGACGAGTAGCCGACCTTCGCCAGGTTGCGCGGGGTGAAGTCGGCGCTGTCGGCGATGATCATGGCGCCGCGCGCGAGGTCCTTGATGTTCGCCTTGAGGGCGGCAGGGTTCATCGCCACGAGGACGTCCGGGGTGTCGCCCGGCGTCCTGATGTCGAAGTCGGCGAAGTGGAGCTGGAAGCTCGACACCCCGGCCACGGTGCCTGCTGGTGCCCGGATCTCGGCGGGGAAGTTGGGCAGGGTCGAGAAGTCGTTGCCCGCGATCGCTGTCTCGTGGGTGAAGCGGTCGCCGGTCAGCTGCATGCCGTCACCGGAGTCGCCTGCGAAACGGATCACCACATGGTCAAGCGTCGTGATGTCGTTCATGGGAGGGGCATCTTCTTTCCTTGGCGTCCGACGAGCCAGCTTACCGGGTGCTCACGAAGCCTCCTGTCGCCCGCGACGTGGGACGACACCGGTCGGGCCCGGCTGCACGGTCTCCCGCATGGAACTGTGGGGTAATTGGGTCGGGCGGCCGCGTCGGCCGTCATCGTCCACCGTCCCGCCGGGAGCCGGTGGGGGCGCAATAGTCTGTTGCAGGACGCGGAAGGACGGACCACTCGTGGCGATGCCGGCACCAGGACAGCTCCGTGGGGAGCTGGCTGCGGCGTGGGCGTCCCGGGCGGTGCGGCGCGGGCTCGTCGGCACGACACTGCTCTTCATCGGTTCGCTGACCCCCGCCTACCTGCCGCAGAACACCCCGTTGTGGCAGCCGTTGCGCGAGTTGGGGCTCGACTCGTGGCCTGCCCGCCTGCTCGGCACTGTCATCGCCGTGCTCGGCCTCGGCCTGCTCATGCAGGCGTGGCTGAAGCTGCGGCCCAACCCCGACCTGCCGGCGAAGGCGTGGGCGATCCTGGTGCTGTGGAGCCTGCCGCTGCTGATAGCGCCGCCGATCTTCAGCCACGACGCCTACGCCTACGCCGCCGAGGGCTGGCTGCTGCGCAACGGCCTGAACCCCTACCAGAACCCGATCAGCGTGCTCCCCGGTGCTTTCGCCGACCAGGCCGCGTGGGCCTGGCGGTACACGACGGCGATGTATCCGCCCTTGTCTCTGCAGATGTTCCACGGCCTCGTGGCACTCGCGCAGAACAACCCGTTCCTGGCGGCGGTGGCCATGCGCCTGCCCGCGCTGGTGGGGGTCGTGCTCATCGTCGCCCTCCTGCCGAAGCTGGCCCGCCGGACGGGCGCCGACCCGACGTCCACCGCCTGGTTCGGCGTGCTCAACCCCATCCTCATCATCGATTTCGTCGGCGGCTGCCACAACGACGCGCTCATGGTGGGCCTGGTGGTGTTGGCGCTCTGGCTGGCGTTCGACTCCCGCTTCCTGCTCGCCGCCGTCACTGTCGGCGTGGCGGCGTCCATCAAGCAGCCGGCGATCCTCGCCGCCTGGCCCGTCGCGCTCATCGGCCACCCGTGGACGTCGTTCGCCGTCCGCGACAGCCTGCGGTCTCTCGGACGGCTGGCGTTCGCCACCGGCATCGCCGTGGCGACGTTCGCAGGCCTCACGTGGGCGACAGGGCTCGGCTACGGCTGGATCTGGGCCTGGGAGACTCCCGGGACGATCATCACGCTCGCCCCGACCAGCCTCATCGGCGGAGCTGCCATGGGCATCCTCAACCTCCTCGGCCTGCCCGCCGCGGCGGCGACCGCCTGGAACGTGGTGCGCGCTGCCGGCCTCGTCGTCACGCTGGTCATCATGGTCTGGATGGCGCTCACCGTCGGCAGGCGCCGTCCTGTGACCTTCCTGAGCTGGGGCTATCTCGTCTTCGCCTTCGGCGGGATAGCCATGAACAGCTGGTACCTCACCTGGGGCGGGCTGCTGCTGCCGCTCACCCGTCCGTCGAGGCGCGTCACCAGCGGCGCCGTGCTGATCATGGCGGTGCTGCTCACCTACTCGGCGGGCAACCTCGCGTGGCGCAACGACGCGATCGGTATCGTGCTGGGGGCGGCGGTCCTGCTGTTCGCCATCGCGGGGCGCCACGCGCGCCAGCACGCGGAACCCACCCTCGAGCTTCAGGAGTCCACCAGGTGACAGACGCCGACGTACTGGTCGAGGTCGCCGACGGGGTGGGGCGGATCCGCCTCAACCGCCCGCGCGCCATCAACGCCCTCTCGTTCGCCATGCTGCGTGCCATCGCGCGTGCGCTGGAGGAGTTCAGGGACGACCCGGCGGTCGAGCGCGTCGAGTTGAGCGGCGACGGGGAGCGCGGCCTCTGCGCGGGCGCCGACGTGAGGGAACTGAGGAACGTGGTGCTGGACGGCGCCGACCCCGCCGGCTTCCTGGGCGTCGAGTACGCGCTCGACCTCGCCATCGCGAGGTTCCCGAAGCCCTACACGGCGATCATGGACGGCATCACGATGGGCGGCGGCCTCGGGCTGTCGGCGCACGGCTCGGACAGGGTGGTGACCCCGCGTTCCCTGCTCGCGATGCCCGAGACGCAGATCGGCCTCTATCCCGACGTGTTGATGACCTGGCGGCTCTCCCGGATGCCGTCCGAGGTGGGGACGCACCTCGCCCTGACGGGGGCGTCAGTGACCGCCGCGGACGCGCTCTGGCTCGGCCTGGCGGACAGGGCCGAGGGCGACCTGCCGCCGGCGACGCTGGCCGCCGATCACGACTGGATCGCCGAGTGCTACGCGTCGGACGACCCCGTGGAGATCGCCGACAGGCTGGCCCGGCACCCGCACCCGGCCGCCAGGGCGGCGGCGGAGACCATCACCGGACGAAGCCCGCTGGCGATCCACGTCGCGCTGGCTGCGATGCGGCGCGCGGCGTCCATGACCCTCGAACAGGTGGCCGAGCAGGACCTGGTGGCGTGTTCGGCCATGGCACGCCACCCCGACTTCGCCGAGGGCGTCAGGGCGCAGCTCGTCGACCGCGACCGCTCCCCGCGCTGGACCCACGCCGGGCTGGACGACGTGACGCCCGCCGAGGTGGAGGCGATCTTCTGCGCGTGAGACGGCGCGATCAGTCGGCGTAGTCGACGACCACGGGCGCGTGGTCACTCATCCGCGACTCGTAGTCGGCTTCCTTGTCGGTGGTGCCGGTGAGCGCGCGTCTGGCGAGCCCCGGGCTCGCGAGGTGGTAGTCGATCCGCCAGCCGACGTCCTTGGCGAAGGACTGGCCGAGCCAGCTCCACCAGGAGTAGGGGCCCTTCTCGCCGGGGTGCAGGTGGCGCATGACGTCCACGAGCGTGCGGGGGGAGAGCAGGCTGTCGAACCACTCCCGTTCCTCGGGCAGGAAGCCGGGGTGCCGGGAGTTGCTGCTCCAGTTCCTGAGGTCGGCCTTCGTGTGGGCGATGTTGAAGTCGCCCATCACGAGGAACTCCAGGCCCGCCGCCTTCGCCTCCCGCCGGGAACGCGCGAGGTAGGGCCTGAACGAGCGCATGAAGTGCACCTTGCGCTTGTAGCGGTGCAACTCGGCGGCGTCCCGGTCGGGGTACCCGCCCTTGGGCAGGTACAGCGACGCGACACGCAGCCCCGGCAGGTCGATCTCCAGGTACCTGCCCTCGGCGTCCCGCAGGTAGCCGAACCCCTCCCTGACGGCGAGCGGTTCCTGGCGCGTGAGCAGCGCGACGCCGTTGCGCCCCGGCAGGTTCCCCTCGTGGTACGTGACGTGGTAACCCTCGAACATGTCGTAGGGGAGCAGCGCCGTGGGGCAGCGCACCTCCTGCAGGGCCACGATGTCGCAGTCGCGCGCGGCCAACCACTCCCCGAAGCCCCTGCGGGCGGCGGCACGGATGCCGTTGACGTTGGCGGTGGCGATTCTCACGACTGCCCGTACGACGTCGAAGGCGCCCCCGGCGGGGCGTTCAGCGACCGGCTCACCCGGTTACCTGTAGTTGGTGAACTGGACGGCGAAGTCGTAGTCGGCTTCGCGGATGAGCGCCTGGACCGCCTGCAGGTCGTCCCGCTTCTTGGAGAAGACGCGCAGTTCGTCACCCTGGATCTGCGTGCGGATGCCCTTGGGGCCCTCGTCACGGATGAGCTTGGAGATCGCGCGCGCGTTGTCGGACGAGATGCCGTTCTCCAGCGTCGCGGAGATCTTCCAGAGCTTGCCCGACAGGCGAGGGTCGCCGGCGTTGAGCGACTTCAGATCGACCTTGCGGCGGACGAGCATGGTCTTGAACACGTCGAGGATGGCCTTGACCCGTTCCTCGCCGTTCGCCTCCATCTCGACGACCTCGCCCGACCACTTGATGGAGGCGTCGGTGCCCTTGAAGTCGAACCGGTTCCTGACCTCCTTCGCCGCCATGTTGAGCGCGTTCTCGACCTCTTGGTGGTCGATCTTGTTCACGATGTCGAAGGAGCTCTCACCAGCCATGGAGCCATTCTGCCCCAGCCCGGCGGATACCCCACGACGATTGGTGGCCGAGCGTCCGTTGTTGCTAGAGTGTCCGGGCACGGCAGGTTGCCCGAGTGGCCAAAGGGAGCGGTCTGTAAAACCGTCGGCTCAGCCTACGTAGGTTCGAACCCTACACCTGCCACCCGCGACAAGAGGCCCCCGACAAGGCATGATGCCGAGTCGGGGGCCTCTTGGGTCCCGAGGGTCACGCGCGCACTCTCAGCAGTGCGGCGGCTGCCTGCTCGGTGACCGCGGAGGTGCCGCCGATCCAGACGTCGATCTCTGTCTCGTCCTGCACCCAGGCGCGGGTGACGGCGCTCCAGTACCGAAGCTGGTGGGGGCCGAGGTCGAAGCTGACTGTCGCGGTCTCGCCCGGTGCCAGCGTGATCCGCTTGAAGCCCTTCAGCTCACGCAGCGGCCTCGTGGACAGCCCGTGGCGCTGGTGGACGTAGAGCTGCACCACCTCGTCGGCGGGCCGTGCTGACGTGTTGGTCACCTCGACCGACGCCCTCGCCGTGTCGCCGATCCTGACCTCGGAGGTGTCGAGCGCCGGCGCCCCGTACTCGAACGTCGCGTACGACAGGCCGTGGCCGAACCGCCAGAGCGGGGTGGACTCCTCGTCCCAGTAGCGGCTGGCCTGGCCGTCGGGGTCGAAAGTCCTGTAGTGGTTGTAGACCATGGGCACTTGGCCGACTGTCCTGGGCCACGTGAAGGGCAGGCGCCCGGCGGGCGACGTGTCACCGAAGAGGGCGGCAGCGACGGCGTCGCCTCCCCGGGTGCCGGGGTACCAGACGTGCAGGATGGCCGGGACGTGCTCGGCCGCCCACCGCAGGTCGAGCGGGCGGCCCGCCATGACCAGGGCGACGGTCGGGGTGCCGGTCGCGACCACCGCCTGGAGGAGTTCGAGCTGGCGTCCGGGCAGGTCGAGGGACGAGGTCGAGGCCTTCTCGCCGATCTGGTTCTGGCTCTGCCCGACCACGACCACGGCGACCTCGGACGCCGCCGCGAGCGCGACAGCGCGGGCGAGTTCGGCGTCGTCGTCGAAGTCGTCGGCCACGACGGGCAGGCCGTGGTCGCGTTCGTCGAACATGGACGGGAACAGCCGGGTCGGCGGACGGACGCCGGCCGCGTACTCGACGCGCACGCCCTCGCCCGCGCGGGCGCGGAGGCCGCCGAGGATCGTCACTGTCTCGTCGGTGTCGTGCTCGAAGACCCACGGGCCGAGGGTGTCCCGCTGCGAATCGGCGAGTTGCCCGATCACCGCGATGGAACGCTGCCCGGCCAGCGGCAGCAGCGAGTCGTCGTTCTTCAGCAGGACGAGCGTCTTCTCCGCGGCGATCCTCGCCACGTCGCGGTGCCGCGGGTCGGCGAGGACGGCCGGGGCGGCGTCCTCGTCCACGTACGGCTGCTCGAACAGGCCGAGCCGGAACTTGGCCTCGAGCACCCGGCGCACCGACCTGTCGAGGTCGGCCTCGCTGACGAGCCCTGCTGCGACGGCCTCGGGCAGGTGGGCGTAGGCGGGATCGCCGATGCACATCTCGAGGTCGACGCCGGCGGCCAGCGCCCGGGCGCCCGCATCGGTGAGGTCGCTGGCGAAGTGCTGGGTAGCGAGCGACCGGACGGCGTTCGCGTCGCTGACCACCCAGCCCTGGAAGCCGAACTCATCGCGCAGCGTGTCGTTGAGCAGCCAGCGGTTCCCGCACGCGGGGACGCCGTTGAGGTCCATGTAGGCGCTCATGATGTTGCCGGCGCCCGCCTCGACGGCGGCCCGGAAGGGCGGCAGGTAGAGGTTGTGGAGTTCGGAGTCGGAGAGGTCGACGTCGTCGTAGTCCCTGCCGCCGCGGGCGGCGCCGTAGCCGGCGAAGTGCTTGGGCCCGGCGATGATCCTGTCGGACGCGCCCGGCTCACCCTGGAAGCCGCGCACCTGGGCGGCTGCCGCGGCGGCACCCAGGACGGGGTCCTCCCCCGCGCCCTCGACGATGCGGCCCCAGCGGGGGTCGCGCGCGATGTCGACCATCGGGGCGAAGGTCCACTGGATGCCCACCGCCCGTGCCTCCCGGGCGGCCACCGCCTGGCCCTGTTCGATGACTTCCGGGCACCACGACGCCGCCAGCGCGATCGGCACCGGCAGGATCGTCCGCAGGCCGTGGATGACGTCGAAGCCGAAGATCAGCGGGATGCCGAGCCGGCTGCCCGCGAGCGCGCGGCGCTGGAGCGCGTTCGCCAGCGCGGGGTCGGAGACGAACAGCAGGGACCCGGCGCCGGCCCGGTCGAGGGCCTCCTCGACCGCCGCCGGCTGCTTCAGGGCTTCCCGTTGCGCGTCGGTGAGCGAGTCGGCGTCCGGCGGCGTCTCGCCGGACCCGAAGTAGAAGTACTGGGTGAGCTGACCGGCCTTCTCCTCGAGGGTGAGCCGGCCGAGCAGGTCGTCGGCCCGTTCTCGGGGATCGAGCGCGGGATCGAGGTAGGGCAGAGCGGTCATCGTTGGCCTCATTTCGTGCGAGAGCGCGCCGCATCACGCGGTCTGGCGCCACGCTAACACAGAAACCTGCACCCCTGACGGTTTTAGTCGCCGCCCTCGGACTCAGGTGCGAGCCGCGTCCGTTCCCGGCCGCCGGCGCGTCGTGCGGGTAGTCGCGCCGGGTCAGTCCTCGATCTGGGCGGCGCCCCGGCGGCGGAGGGCTTCCAGACCGTCCAGCATGGCCTGCAGCTTCTCAGGGGAGTGCCCGGTCCAGCCCTGCAGTTCCTCGACGACCCGCAACGGGTCACGGCTGCGGAACGAGTGGGTGGGGTTGCCCGGGAACTTCTTGTCGGTGACGTTGGGATCGTCCTCGTACGGCCCGGTCGGCTCGACCACGTAGATGCGGCCGGGCCCGTCCCCGGCCGCCAGTTCGGCGCCCCAGGCCGCGGCGTCGAGGGTCGCGGTGAAGTAGACGTAGTTCATCGTCCGGCCCTGCTCGAAGTTCGACTCGCGGCCGGGCACCAGCAGGTCGCCCGCCGCCAGGTCGGCCTTCGTCCCGTGCAGGAAGACACCTTGTTGGTACACCTCGAACGGCACCGGTTCACTCATGTCGCCCCACGCTAGCCCCCGTGGGCCCGCGGGGGGCAAGCGTGGACGTCAGGTTCCGGCGCCGTCCTGCAGGTGAGGTCCCCGTCCCTACGACGACGTCGGGGCCGTCATGGCAGCGACGTCGAGTGCCTGGGCGAGCTGCTCCTCCGAGATCTCTCCGCGCTCGACGTAGCCGAGGTCGCGG
>JAEWIK010000177.1 GCA_023387135.1 Actinomycetes bacterium
TACCGGGTGATCAACGGGCTGGCGCGCAACGGCGTGACGGTCGTCCACAAGGCGAACGCGATGGTGCACGTGTCGGGGCACGCCAGCGCCGGCGAGTTGCTCTACTGCTACAACCTGCTGAAGCCGAAGAACGTCCTGCCGGTCCACGGCGAGGTGCGTCACCTGATCGCCAACGCGGCGCTCGCGGTGAAGACGGGCGTCCCTGCCAAGCACGCCATCGTCGTGGAGGACGGCGCCGTCGTCGACCTCGCCAAGGGCCGGGCACGCGTCGTGGGCAAGCTCGAATGCGGCTACATCTTCGTGGACGGGTCGACGGTGGGCGACATCAGCGACTCGGAGCTGACCGACAGGAAGATCCTCGGCGAGGAGGGCTTCATCTCGATCGTCGTCGTGGTGAATTTCCACGACGACACGGTGGTCAGCGGGCCCGACATCCACGCCCGCGGTTTCGTCGAGGACGACTCGGTGTTCGACGAGATCCGCGGCGAGCTCTTCGTCGTGATCCGGGACGCCCTGGCGGACGGCGTCGAGGACACCTACCAGCTGCAGCAGATCGTGCGGCGGACCGTGGGCAGGTGGGTCAACAACAGCTATCGCAGGCGTCCCATGATCCTGCCGATCGTGGTCGCGACCTGAGCTCGGCACGCGCTCGCGGGTTTGTCGTCCCAGAATGACAAACCTGCGAAAGGGCAGGTCGCGCGGCGGGATAGTCTCTCGCGGGCGATGCAGCCCAGGAAAGTCCGGAAGGTCCTTGCATGCAACTCCTGCGAACGAAATCGATCGAGCAGTCGATCGCCGACACCGACGAGCCGGAGTACCGGCTGAAGAAGTCCCTCGGGGCGCTCGACCTCACCGTCTTCGGTATCGGCGTCATCATCGGGGCGGGCATCTTCACGTTGACCGGACGCGCCGCGCACCAGTGGGCGGGCCCCGCCGTGATCGTGAGCTTCGTGATCGCCGCGCTGTGTTGCGCGCTCGCGGCGATGTGTTACGCCGAATTCGCGTCGGCGGTCCCGGTCTCGGGCTCTGCCTACACGTTCTCCTACGCCGCGCTGGGCGAGATCTTCGCCTGGATCATCGGCTGGGACCTCATTCTCGAGTGCTTCCTCGCCGCCTCGGTCGTCGCGCAAGGGTGGAGCGCCTACTTCGGCACGTTCCTCGACCAGATCACCGGCGCCGCGGCGAACGGGACGCATGTCATCCCCGACGTGATCGCCAACGGCGCCAACGGCAACGCGGTTCCCTTCAATGTCGACCTGATGGCGATGCTGCTGTGCCTGGTCCTCGGGGTGCTCATGATCATCGGCATCAAGGAGTCCATGCGGGTCAACCTCGTGCTGGTGTGCGTGAAGGTCGCCATCGTCCTCTTCGTCATCGTCGCGGGGCTGGCGTTCGTGAACCCGGGCAACTGGGTGCCGTTCGTGCCGCCCGCCACGACCGTCCCGCCGGCGGGGGTGAGCCAGAGTGCCGGGCTCACGCAGCCGCTGCTGCAGTGGCTGAGCGGCGCCGCACCCACCTACTACGGCGTCGGCGGCATCGTCGCCGCGGCCGCGCTGGTCTTCTTCGCCTACATCGGCTTCGACATCGTGGCGACGACGGCCGAGGAGGCCAAGAACCCCAAGCGCGACCTGCCGATCGGCATCATCGCGTCGCTCGTGATCTGCACGATCCTGTACGGCGCCGTGTCGTTCGTCATCACGGGCATGGTGCCGACGCCCGACATCACGATGTCGGCGGCGCTGGCCAACGCGTTCGCGTTCCACGGGCAGACCTGGATGGCGATCGTCATCTCCTTCGGCGCCGTCTGCGGGCTCACCACGGTCGTGCTGACCATGCTCATCGGGTCGACCCGCCTCATCTTCGCGATGAGCCGCGACAACCTGCTGCCCATGCGGCTCGCCAAGGTTCACCCGACCCTGCGGACGCCGTGGGTCATCGGGATCATCGTGACCGTCGTGTGCGCGCTCACCGCGGGCCTCACGCCGGTGGGGATCCTGGAGGAGATGGTCAACATCGGCACCCTGTTCGCCTTCGTGCTGGTCAGCATCGCCGTCCTGGTGCTGCGCTACCGCCGTCCCGACCTGCCGCGGCCCTTCAAGGTGCCGTTCGTCAAGGTGGTGGCGCCGCTGGCGGCGCTCATCTGCCTCTACCTGATGCTCAACCTCTCGGTGGAGACGTGGGGCAGGTTCCTGGTGTGGCTGCTGCTGGGGCTCGTCGTGTTCGCGGTGTACGGCTACCGGCACTCCCGGGTCGGCACCGGCAAGACGCTCACCAGGTAGGCTGGCCGGGCATGGGCTCGTCCGGCGCCGCCAGGACCGATTAGGTCAGGCGCCGGGCGGTCAGGTATCGTAGGTGAGCCGCTTTGTGCGGCACTTCCCCCGAGCGCCTGCAGCGATCGGGTATGAGCGAAAACAAGGAGAACTCCGGTGGCTGCCGTATGTGACGTCTGCGCCAAGGGCCCGGGCTTCGGCCACAACGTGCCCTGGTCGAAGAAGAAGACCAATCGTCGCTGGAACCCGAACATCCAGCGCGTGCGTGCCATCGTGGACGGGACCCCCAAGCGACTGAACGTCTGCACCTCCTGCCTGAAGGCGGGGCGGGTCACCCGCTGACCCCTGTCGTGCCGAAGAGACCCGCTACGGCGGGTCTCTTTGCATGTCCGGACGCCCTGACTGTCGCCGAGGAGGGGTAGCCTGCCCGGCGTGGAGACGGTGGTGAGCGGCTGGCGGACGACGATGTACGCCGAGTTGAACGCGCCGCTGTCGGCGGTCCTCGGGGCGAAGACCGCCAAGGAGTTCACGTCCCTGCGCGTCCACACGGTGGGCGACCTGCTGCGACACATCCCGCGTCGCTACCTGTCGGGCACCGAACTGACTGACCTCGCGACGATAGTGCCGGGCGAGCACGTGGCGGTGATCGCCAGGGTGGCAGAGATCAGGACGATCGAGGGCTCGGACGGCGACCGGAGGCAGCGGGGACGTCCCGGACGGCTGGAGGTCGTCGTGACCGACGGCACCGGCAGGCTCAATCTCACCTTCTTCGGGCGCAACCAGCTGTTGAAGTGGTGGGCGCTGCAACTCAGCAAGGGTGACTCGGGAGTGTTCGTCGGCAAGGTCGGCACGTTCCGCAACGCGCTGCAGATGACCCACCCCGAGTTCGCCATGCTCGACAAGGCCGGCCAGATCGTCGGCACCTCGGAGGAGAAGGAGCGGATGGCCACGCTCGCCCAGTCGGGGCTGGTGGGGCTGTATCCGGCGACCTCGAAACTCCACACCTGGAAGGTCGCCGAGTGCGCACGGCTCGCGCTCGCTGCCCTGTCGGGGGCCGACGACCCGTGGCCCGACTGGGTGCGGGCCGAGGCCGGCGTCATGGAACTGAAGGACGCCTTCGCGGCGGTACACGCCCCGCGTGACCTGGCGCAGGCGGCCCGGGGCGCGCAACGGCTGCTCTTCGACGAGGCGCTCGCCACCCAGTTGACGATGGCGTACCGGCGCAACGACGCGGCCACCCACACCGCCACGCCGCGACCGCGGGCGGCAGGCGGCATCCTCGACGCCTTCGACTCCCGGCTACCGTTCCGGCTCACAGCGGGCCAGCAGGAGGTGAGCGAGGCGATCCTTGGCGACCTGGCCCAGGCCCGTCCCATGCAACGGCTGCTGCAGGGCGAGGTGGGCTCGGGCAAGACAGTCGTGGCGCTGCGCGCCATGCTGACGGTGGTCGACGCCGGCGGCCAGGCGGCCCTGCTGGCGCCCACCGAGGTGCTCGCAGGGCAGCACTACCAGACCATCCGCGGCCTGCTCGGCGACCTCGGCGGCGGGCGCATGCTGGGGGCTCCCGACGTGGCGACCGACGTGGTCCTGCTCACCGGGTCCATGACCGCCGCGGCGAAGCGGGAGGCCCTGCTGAGGGCCGCCAGCGGCGAGGCGGGCATCGTCGTGGGCACCCACGCCCTGCTGGCCGACAGGGTCCAGTTCGCCGACCTCGGGCTGGTGGTGATCGACGAGCAGCACCGTTTCGGCGTCGAGCAGCGCGCCGCCCTGGCCGACAAGGCGTCGGCCAGGCCGCACGTCCTCGTCCTCACCGCCACGCCGATCCCGCGCTCGGTCGCCATGACGATCTTCGGCGACCTCGACACGTCGACGCTCGCCGAGATCCCGTCGGGGAGGCAGCCGGTGAGCACCGTCGTGGTCGACAGGCTCGTCCATCCCGCCTGGGTCGACCGTGCCTGGCAGCGGGTCGTCGAGGAGGTGCGCGCCGGGCACCAGGCGTTCATCGTCTGCCCGCGCATCGGCGGCGACAAGGGCGGCGAGGGGCAGGGAGTGGTCGAGTTGGCGGCCGAGCTCAAGGCGGGCCCGCTGCGCGACCTCCGGGTCGAGGTGCTGCACGGCCAGCTCCCGTCCGACACCAAGGACGCCGTCATGGGAGGCTTCGCCGCCGGAGAGGTGGACGTGCTGGTGGCCACCACGGTGATCGAGGTCGGGGTGGACGTCCCGAACGCCACGATGATGGTGGTGTGGGACGCCGACAGGTTCGGCATCTCGCAGCTCCACCAGTTGCGCGGACGGATCGGGCGCGGCTCGCATCCCGGGGTGTGCCTGCTGGTCACCGGCGTCCCGTCGGTGGAGCCGGCCCGCACCCGCCTGGACGCCGTGGCCGCCACGACCGACGGTTTCGAACTCGCCGAGCTCGACCTTGAGCAACGCCGTGAAGGAGACGTGCTGGGCGCCAGCCAGGCGGGCACCCGGTCGAGCCTGCGCCTGCTGCGCGTGCTGGAGCATGCCGACGTGATAGCGCGGGCCCGGGAGATCGCTGAGGAGTGCGTGCGCCGTGACCCGGGCCAGACGGTGCCGGGGTTCGCCGACGCCGTCCGGCAGACCGAACTGCTGACCGAGGGCGACTGGATCGAGCGCAGCTGAACTCCGGGCGCCGGTCGGCTTGGGTTCGCTCTTCCGGGGACCCTAATCTTGCGCGCATGAGCCGGATCATCGCGGGATCGCACAAGGGGCGCAGGCTGGTGATGCCGGCCCACGGCAGGACCCGTCCGACGACCGACAGGGTGCGCGAGGCCGCCTTCAGCCTGATCGCCGACTGGGCGGGGACGGCCGGCAACCCCGCCACCGACACGCTGGCGGGCCTGGGCTTCCTCGACCTGTACGCGGGCTCGGGGGCGGTGGCACTGGAGGCCGCGAGCCGTGGGGCGTCGCCGGTCTCCGCGGTCGAGCGGGACGCCGCGACCGCGGAGGTGGCACGCCGCAACGTCCGCGAGACCGGCCTCGAGGTGAAGGTCGTGGCGAGGTCGGTGGCGGGCTTCCTCGCCTCGCAGCCGGTGGCCTTCGACGTGGTGTGGGCCGACCCTCCCTACGACCTCGCCGCCGCCGACCTCGACAAGGTGCTGGCAGAAGTGGTCAATGGCGGCTGGCTTGCCGCGCATGGCCTAGTCATAGTCGAAAGGTCGGGTCGAGACAGGGGGCCCGATTGGCCCGCCGACATGGAGGATTCCTGGCACCGGGTCTACGGTGAGACGACCTTGCACTTCGCGATGAAGGGGGATGAGTGACGGCAATCTGCCCGGGGTCGTTCGACCCTGTCACCTTCGGGCACCTCGACGTCATCCGCCGTGCCGCGTCGATCTTCGGCGAGGTCGTGGTGGCGGTCGGCAGGAACTCCGCGAAGAACTATCTCTTCGACGCCGCCGAGCGCGTGGAGTTGCTTCAAGCCGCGGTCGCCGACATTCCCGGAGTGAGCGTGCTGCAACTGGACGGGCTGTTGATCGATTTCGCCCACCGCTATCCCGCCCCGGTGATCGTCAAAGGCCTGAGGTTCGCCTCCGACTTCGATTTCGAACTGCAGATGGCGCATATCAACAAGGCTGTCGGGGAAGTGGAAACAGTGATGTTGCCCGCGTCGTCGCAGTGGTCCACGCTGTCTTCCACGATGATTCGTGAGGTCGCCTCCTATGGTGGTGACGTTTCGGACTTCGTGCCCGACATGGTGGCGGAGAGGATCCGGGCCAGAGTGACCCCCCACGACAAGGAGCGGACGAATGGCTGATCGCACATTGGTGGTGTTGTCGACCCTTCGCGACATGGTTCAGAACGCGAAGGCAGTGCCGATGTCCGCCTCCTGCATGGTGAACCGTGCCGAGGTGCTCGCCCTCATCGAGAAGGCGGAGGCCGCGCTGTCGGAAGACGTCAGGGAGGCCGAGCGGGTCACCGCCACGTCGCTGGAGACGCTCGAGCGCGCGCAGCAGGAGGCCGCCCAGATCATCAAGGCCGCCGAGGAGAAGGCCACCTTCCTGGCCGGCACCACCGCGGTGATGGAGGAGGCGAAGGCGAAGGCGTCCGAACTGGAACGGCGTTCGATCGCCGAGGCCGAGGCGCTGCGCAAGGAGGCAGACGCCTACGTCGACAACCGGATCGCCTCCTTCGAGGCCGCCCTCAGCAAGACCATGGGACAGGTGCGCACCATGCGGTCGCGGCTCGCCAGCAGGTCCATGCTGGACGAGACGGAGACGACGGCGCTGCCCAAGCTGGGCTCGTGACGAGCGCCTGACGAGGCGGTTTTGCCGGGCCGCGAGCGCACGGTAGAGTTGCCCCTTGGTTATGACCTTGTCATGCCACCGATGAAGGGATCCGTTGTGACTCATCGCCATCCCGACCACCGTTCCGGGCTTGTCCTCGACACCCATGAACTGGTGCGAAGGGCGGGCGAATTGAAAGAGTTCACGCGGGTGGCCGACGCTCCGGATGGTATTGGCATCGCCATGATTGCAGTGCCACCCGGCTCGCCCATCGAACTCGATCTCGCGATCGAGGCGGTGGTTGAGGGGGTGCTGGTCACCGGAACTGCCGACGTCCGACTCAAGGGACAGTGCGCACGGTGCCTGGAGGAGATCGAGTCCTCGACTCAGGTCGACCTCCAGGAACTGTTCGTCTACCCCGGTAAGGACATCGACGATCCCGATGCCAGTCGCATCGAGGACGATCTGATCGACCTCGAACCCCTCATCAGGGACGCGGTGGTGCTCGACCTGCCGTTCACTCCGCTGTGCAGGCCGGATTGCGCGGGGTTGTGCCAGGAATGTGGCGCCAACCTCAACCACGATCCGGACCACAGCCATGACGACGCCATCGATCCTCGATGGGCCGACTTGACCAAGTGGAACGACGAGTAGCCGAACAGACACGGCCTGCACGACAGGCCGACGAGCAAGGAGTCACGACGTGGCCGTTCCGAAGCGGAGAATGTCCCGCAGCAACACGCGGGCCCGCCGTTCGCAGTGGAAGACCTCCGCTCCGACACTGGTGACCTGCGCCAATGCGGCGTGCCAGGCAAAGCATCTTCCCCATACTGCATGCCCGGAGTGCGGGCAGTACGGCCCTCGCGCCGCCCGCCGCCAGGTGGTCGAATCCTGAATCGCGCAGGGCGGTCATGACTTCCGCTCGGCAGCTTTTCGAGCAGCTCGGGATCGAACTCGATCCCGAGCTCTACCAGCTTGCCCTGACCCACCGCTCGTACGCGTACGAGAACGGCGGCCTGCCCCACAACGAGCGCCTGGAGTTCCTCGGCGACTCGGTGCTGGGCGTCGTGGTGACGGAGTACCTGTACCGCACCTTCCCCGACCTGCCCGAGGGCAGGCTCGCGAAGCTGCGGGCGGCGGTCGTCAACGCGCAGTCGCTGGCGGACGTCGCACGGGACCTGCACCTCGGCAACGAGATCCTGCTCGGCAGGGGGGAGACCTCCACGGGCGGGGCCGACAAGGCATCGATCCTCGCCGACTCGCTGGAGGCGGTCTTCGGCGCCGTCCTCATCTCGGCCGGGCGTGACGCCGCCGACAAGCTGCTCCACCACATCTTCGACCCGCTGGTCGACCAGGCCGCCACCGTCGGCGCCGGGCTCGACTGGAAGACGAGCCTGCAGGAGATCTGCGCGCAGCTCGAGATCGGGTTGCCGACCTACCGGGTCACCGAGACCGGTCCCGACCACGACAAGCGCTTCACCGCCGTCGCGGTCGTGGGCGACCGCAGCTTCGCCGCCGGCCGTGGCCGGTCGAAGAAGCAGGCCGAACAGCACGCCGCCGAGGCCGCCTTCGTCGCGCTGACGGCCGACATCGCGCCCACCGGCGCCATCCCTGCGGCGCAGCCGCAGGCCACCTCCTGACCGGCGGCGTCGCGGCCGGCCTCGCCGGGGCTCGCTCGTCCGGCCGATGATCCCGCTGCTGCGGCACCCTTCCCGCCCGCGGCTATCGTGTGCGCGTGCCGGAACTGCCCGAAGTCGAAGTCGTGAGGACGGGCCTGGCGGCGCTCGTGCCGGGGCGCAGCGTCAGGACCGTCGCCGTGCTGCACCCGCGCTCCGTCCGCCGGCACCTGGCGGGCCCGGACGACTTCGCCACCACGCTCGTCGGACGCACCTTCGCCGAACCGCGCCGGCGCGGCAAGTTCCTGTGGCTGCCGTTCACCGACGGTGACGTCCTGCTCGCCCACCTGGGCATGAGCGGGCAGTTCCGCTCCGACGACGCGCAGGCCCCGCTGCTGCCCAACACGAGGGTGGTGTTCGGCTTCGCCGACGACGGCCCGCAGTTGCGGTTCGTCGACCAGCGCATGTTCGGCGGCCTGTGGCTCGGCACCGGCGCCGAACTGCCGTCCGACCTCGTCCATCTCGGCCCTGACCTGCTCGACCCCGACCTCGACCTGGCGGCGCTCGTCTCGTCGGTCCGCCGGCACCGCAGCGGCATCAAGAGGGTGCTGCTGGACCAGCGGGTCGTCTCCGGCATCGGCAACATCTACGCCGACGAGGCCCTGTGGCGCGCGAGGGTGCACTACGACACCCCTGCCGCGGCGATGAGCCGCGAGCGGGTGCGGCGCGTCCTGGAGGCCGCCCGCGAGGTGATGGCCGAGGCGCTCGTCCAGGGAGGCACCTCCTTCGACTCGCTGTACGTGAACGTGAACGGCTCGTCGGGCTACTTCTCGCGCTCGCTCGCCGCCTATGGCCGCGAGGACCTGCCGTGCCCGCGGTGCGGCACGCCCCTGGTGAGGGAGGCGTTCGCCAATCGCTCCTCGTTCAGGTGCCCCCGCTGCCAACCCCGTCCGCGCAGGGCACAC
>JAEWIK010000271.1 GCA_023387135.1 Actinomycetes bacterium
CCGGCGTGGTCGTCGAGTTGGGCCGACAACCAGTCGGTGAAGCCGGGGGACGAGGGCCGGCTCCCGTCGGACGGGGGGACGGCGAGCCCTCTGCAGATCCCGAACAGGTTGGCGGGCAGCGCGTGTCCCAGGGTGGTGGCGAGCCTGACCAGTATGGCGGCCACCCAGCCGGTGACCGCGAGCACGACGCCGACCACGACGGGCACCACGAGGCTGGCGATGTCGGGACGGGTGGCGCCCCAGACCACGAGAGCGAGCCCGGGCAGGACGCCGGCCAGCGACGCCACCGGGAAGCCCGCCGCCGCGGCGCGCGCCCCGGCAAGCACTCGCGACACGCCACGACGTCCGGTGCCGTGCCTGTCGTGTCCCGTCAGGGCGAGCAGCAGGGGCAGCAGCGGACGGGTCTCGGGTTGCGGCTGGAAGAGCGCCGCCAGCCGTCCGTCCCCGAGTTGGCCGGGGACCGCGGCGAGCCTGTCGAACCCGCCGCTCGCCCTGCCGAACTCGGCGGCCGCGCCGAGCGCCGCGCCGATGGCACCCGCGGACGAGCCGCCCAGATTGCGCAGCCTGTAGGTGGTGGCGAACTCGGCGAGGGCTCTGGGATAGACGACTCCCGAGGTGATCCCGCCCTGCATCACCACGTCGCACTGGGCGGCGGGTGGGGTGAGGGGCACTGCCTGCCGCTGCTGGGCTGCCGGGGCTGTCATGGGTCAGCCCAGCGCTGCGATGGCGGCGTCGTAGTCCGGCTCCATGTGGATGGTCGGCGTGAGTTGGGTGAAGAGCACCCTGCCGTCCTCGTCGGCGACGACGAGCGCCCTCGCCAGCAGCCCCGCCGCCTGGCCGTTCTCCATGGTGACGCCGTAATCGTCGCCGAAGGAGGAGTTGTAGGCGGAGCCCGTCAGCACGTTCTCGATGCCCTCGGCACCGCAGAAGCGGCGCAGCGCGAACGGCAGGTCCTTCGAGACGCACACGACTGTCGTGTTGTCGAGCCCGGCCGCGAGCTCGTTGAACTTCCGCACGCTGGTCGCGCAGGTGCCGGTGTCGACGCTGGGGAAGATGTTGAGCACCACCCGCTTCCCGGCGAGGTCGCGGCTGTCGAGGATGCTGAGGTCGGGCAGCGTGACAGTGAACGCGGGAAGGGTGCTTCCGCGCTCCGGGAGTTCACCGACGGTGCGGACGGGTTCGCCGTGGTAGATCGTGTCAGCCATGCCTCCATCTAAGCCCGTCGCGGAAGCCCCGTCCCCGTTCCCGGCTCCCGTCCGCCGCCGTCGCCGCCTGTCCGCGTCCTGTCAGGCCCTGTTCTGTCCAGATGACGGGCGCTAGTCTCGACGTCTGAACACTCCCGACCTTCGAGGCCAGCGATGACGAAGCCACCCGTGGCACCCGACTCCTTCCAGATCTTCGACACGACATTGCGCGACGGTGCCCAGCAGGAGGGCATTCGGCTCACGGTGATCGACAAGCTGCGGATCGCGCGGCTGCTCGACGAGCTCGGCGTCGGCTTCATCGAGGGCGGCTGGCCGGGCGCCAACCCCAGCGACACCGAGTTCTTCGCCCGTGCCGCCGAGGGAGCCCTCGACCTGAAGAACGCGACCCTCGTCGCCTTCGGCGCCACCCGCAAGGTCGGGACGACCGCCGCCGAGGACCCGCAGGTGCAGGCGCTGCTCGACGCGCGCACCGAGGTCATCTGCGTCGTCGCCAAGAGCCACGACGAGCACGTCAGGCGCGCCCTGAAGACCACGCTCGCCGAGAACCTCGAGATGATCCGCGACACCGTCACGCACCTCGTCTCGCAGGGACGCAGGGTGTTCGTGGACGCCGAGCACTTCTTCGACGGCTACCAGTCGAACCCCGAGTACGCGCTCGACGTCGTGCGGACCGCCGCCGACGCCGGGGCCGAGGTGGTCATCCTCTGCGACACCAACGGCGGCATGCTGCCGAGCTGGATGGGCGACATCGTGAGCGCCGCCGCCCAGATCGGGGTCGATCTCGGCATCCACTGCCACAACGACACGGGCTGCGCGGTGGCGAACACCCTCGCCGCGGTCGAGGCGGGCGTCATGCACGTCCAGGGGACGATGAACGAGACCGGCGAGCGCACCGGCAACGCCAACCTCGTCACCGTCATCGCCAACCTGCAGCTGAAGTTCGGCTGGGAGGTGATCCCTGCGCGCAGCCTCGCCGAGGCGACCCGGATCTCGCACGCCATCGCGGCGATCAGCAACATGCCGATGAACAACCGCGCGCCGTACGTCGGGCAGTCGGCGTTCGCCCACAAGGCGGGGTTGCACGCCTCCGCCATCAAGGTGGACGCCAACCTCTACCAGCACATCGACCCGACGCTGGTCGGCAACGACATGAGGATGCTGGTCTCGGACATGGCGGGCAGGGCGAACATCCAGCTCAAGGGCGGGGAGCTCGGCTACGACCTGTCCGACTCGGCGCTGGCGGCGCGCATCACCGACGTGGTGAAGGCGCGCGAGATGGACGGCTACTCCTACGAGTCCGCCGACGCGTCCTTCGAACTGCTGCTCCGCGAGGAACTGGGCGAGATGGACGAGTCCTTCGAGGTGGTCGGCTGGCGGGTGTTCACCAGCCACGAGGTCAAGCCCGAGGGCGACTCGGAGGCCACGGTGAAGCTCAGGGTGAAGGGAGTCACCGAGGGCCTGGTGGGGGAGGGCCACGGTCCGCTGAACGCGCTGGACGTCGCGCTGCGCCGCGCGCTCGTCAGGGCCTACCCGGAGGTGGACCGCTTCGAGCTGACCGACTACCGGGTGCGCATCCTCGACCAGGGCCACGGCACCGACGCGATAGTCCGCACCCTCATCGACACCACGGACGGGGAACGCACCTGGACGACGGTCGGCGTGGGCACCAGCGTCGTCGAGGCGAGCTGGGAGGCGCTGCACGACGCCTACCGCTACGGCCTCATGAAGCCGCAGCCGCAGCCGTCCGGCACGACCGAGGACCTGCCCCAACTGGAGGGTGTCGAGGCCTGACCCGTCAGGGGGCTTCGATGCGCTCGAGCACCAGCGGCCCGCGCGCGACGGGTTCACTGGAGTAGGTCACGGCCTCGGCCAGCGCCTCGACCGCGCGCGGGATGCGCTCGGGGGTGTCGGTGTGCAGGGTGAACAGCGGCTGTCCCGCCCGCACCTCGTCGCCGACTCCGGCGTGCCAGGTCACCCCTGCCGCCGCCTGGACGGGATCGCCCTGACGTGCCCTCCCGGCGCCCAGCCGCCACGCCGCCAGCC
>JAEWIK010000292.1 GCA_023387135.1 Actinomycetes bacterium
GGTCAGTCGCAGGATGGTGGCGCCGCCGAGCCCCATGACGCCCAGCACCACGGCGGCCAGGGGCAGCGAGGCGAGGGCGGTCACCCCCGAGATCACCAGCGGGGCGAGCGCGCTGCCGGAGTCGCTGGCGAACCGCCACGCGCCGAGGAAGGGAGCGGGGTCGTCGGGGTCGGCGAGGTCGGCGCCGATGGTCATGAGCATGCCGGCGCCGATGCCGTTGGCGAGCGAGAGGAACACGGCGACGGCGACGAACGCCGCCACGCGCCAGGAGAGTTCGTGGGTGGCGGCCAGCACCAGGTGGCCGATGCCGAGACCGACCATGGACGGGACGGCGACCCACTGCCTCCCGAACCTGTCCATGATCCAGCCGCCGGAGTAGAACAGCGCGAAGTCGACGACGCCCGCGACGCCGACGATGAGCGCCGTCGAGGTCTCGTTGAGGCCGATGCTGACCGCCCACAGGGGAAGCAGCACCTGCCGGCTGGCGCGCAGGGCCGCCACCAGTGCGGCGCCGCTCCCGACGGTGGCGAGGGTCCGACGATGCTCCCAGATGGTGGGGAACAGCCCGCGGGCCTCCGACGCGACTTCGAGTTCGCCTGCCCTGAGGGTCCCGGACGGCGTGCGGGCCGCCAGCGCCGACTCGGGATCGCGCAGGACGAGGAGGACGAGCGCCGTCGCCGCGCAGCCGGCGAGCTGGATCCAGAAGGCAGACCCTGCGTCGCCCGTGGTGCCCACGACCGCGGCGGTGAGGAAGGGGCCGATGAGGTAGCCGAGCCTGAAGGTGCCGCCGAGGGTCGACAGGGCCCGCGCGCGATACCGCAGCGGCACGTAACTGGTCATGAAGGCGTGCCTGGCCAGGCCGAACACCGCGGTCGCCAGCCCGATCACGAACACCCCGACACCGAGGACGAAAGGCGTGGCGCCCAGCACGCAGACGAGCACGCCGATGCCCGCCAGCAGGGCGGCACCGATCATCGACGCGCGCTCGCCGACCCTCGCCACGATGAGGCCGGACGGGATGTCGCCGATCAGTTGACCGACGATCATCATGGCGGCGACCAGCCCGGCGCCGGCCAGCCCCGAACCCAGGTTGTTCGCCACGATCGGGATGATCGGGAGGATCGCTCCCTCGCCGATCGAGAACAGCAAGGTGGGGAGGAAGACAGGACCTACCACCGAACGCCACGGGAAGGAGGCGTCGGTCGCGGTCACAGGTGCACGGTAACCCTCGGGACAGACGAACCGGGAGGCGGTCTCAGAGCCGCCCGGCGCGGGCGCCGAACAGCGCCTGGCCCACGCGGACGACCGTCGCCCCTTCCTCGATGGCGAGTTCGAAGTCGCCCGACATGCCCATGGACAGCTCGGTGAGGCTCGGCGTGGACGCCCGCAGCTCGTCCCGAAGTTCGCGCAACCCGACGAAACAGCGGCGGACCTCACGCTCGTCGGTGCTGTTGACCGCCAGGGTCATCAGCCCGACGACGTGCAGCCTGTCGAAGCGGGGGAGCTCCGCGAGGAAGCCCGCCACCTGCTCGGGCGGGACGCCGAACTTGCTCGGCTCGCCGGAGGTGTTCACCTCCACGTACACGTCGAGGGTGCGGTCTGTGAGCCGCAGCCGCCGGTCGAGCGCCTCGGCGAGCCGGACGGAGTCGAGCGCGTGGAAGTCGCTGGCGAAGCCCACGACGTCCTTGGCCTTGTTCGACTGCAGGTGACCGATCATCGACCAGCGCAGGCCCGGGACGTCCGCCAGCGCCGCGGCCTTCTGCGACGCCTCCTGTGCCTTGTTCTCGCCGAACGTGCGGAGCCCTGCGGCGGCGGCGTCGCGCAGCCTCTCGGCGGGGACTGTCTTGGTGACGGCGAGCAGCCTGACGTCGGACGGGCTGCGGCCCGCGCGCTCGCAGGCGGCGTCCATCCGGGCACTGACCGCGGCCAGGTTGCGGGAGATGTCCGCAACGCCGGCCGCGATGTCGTTCTGCGTCATGGCTTGGCTCCAGGGGTCACTCGACCGCCGACACTACTCCCTGCCACGCCGGGAGCTTGGCCATCAGCCGGATGGCAGTCACCCGCGCGACGTCGGGATCCAGGCCCTGGCTGGTGGCCAGGAAGCCGGTCATCCCGACGACGGCCTCGTCATAGGACCGCAGGGAGCCGTCCGGACGCGCGCAGTGAACGCAGTAGTCCTTGCTGGTGTCGCCGGACGCGAAGTCCTCCGGGGCGACCATCGGCATGCCGCAGGCAATGCACTGTTTCATGGTGTTTCCTCCTTCTCGGTGGTCCGCCTGGACGGATCGACCAGGCGTAGATAGGTGTCGATCAGGCTCGCGCCGTGGCGTTCGATGACCCGGCCCTCGGGGGCGAAGAGGTCGCCGTTGGCCAGGTAGTGGTGGACGAGCCCGATCCAGGTGTTGAACAGCAGGTGCGGGGGGATTCCCGCCGCCGCAGGTTCCCGGGCGATGACCTGGCCGAAGTGGAACGAGATCGCCGACTGGATCTCGATGAGGGCGTCGCGGGCGGCCTGGGGCAGCAGCCTGTTCTCGATGACGAGCCTGGTGTAGAAGGGTTCGAACTCCGCGATGCCGTCGAGGTGCGCGCGCAGGGTCGCTTCGAGAGTGCCGCTGGACGTCGCCAGTTCGTGGGTGCGCAGGGCGATCCTGGCGCCGAACTCGCCGATCACCGCCTCGACGAGCGCTTCCTGGGAGGCGAAGTGGACGAAGACCGTTCCCTGCGCCACCCCTGCGGCCGTGGCGACGTCCGAGACGCGGGTGCCGGCGATGCCGTGGTCGGAGAAGACCTCGTACGCGGTGCGCAGCAGCAACGCCCGCGTCTGTTCCTTCCGGGCCGCCCTCGTGAGCTGGTTCATTCAATGACTCCTCAGTCAGTGACTCGTTAGTCAGTCAATACCCTGACGACCGGCCTGTCAACCGTGACGCAGGACGATGTCACACCGGTCTTGAAATGACATCACAGTGATGTCATGATGGTGTCATGAACATCGATCCTTACATCGAGAAGCTCCGCGCGAGCCTGCGGGCCGCGGCCGAGCTGGGCGGCGACGAAGGCCGCGCCGCCGCCGAGCGCGTGGGAACCGCCCTGGAACCCGCCGCCCGGCTGGCCATCATGGAGGCCGTCACCCAGGCCGCCGCCGAGATCAGTTCCGAGCTGCCGTCCGGCGCCGTCGGCGTCAGGCTCGCGGGCGAGGGGCTCGAATTCCAGTTCAACCGCGGCCCCGAGAGCTATCCGGAGCCGCCGGCACCCCCCGCGGCGGACGAGGACGAGGCGATGACGGCACGCGTCACCCTCCGGCTCCCCGAGGCGGTCAAGACCCGGATCGAGGAGTTCGCGGCAGCGGCGGGCATCTCGCTGAACAGTTGGATAGTCAACGCGCTGCGGCAGGCGACCCAGGGCGGCGGCTTCTCGGCCCGCATCGACCTCGGGGGCGGCCAGCCCTTCATCGACGTGCAGGGGTTCCCCTTCAACGACCTCGGCAAGCCGGGCAAGCGCCACGGCAACCGGATGCACGGCTGGATCTGAGGACAGGAGAAACAACCATGGACCACACCTTCGAGACCCCGCGTCCTGTCGAGCTCTACGTGGAACTCGACCGCGGCAACGTCAGCATCACTGCCTCCGACACCACGGAATCCCACGTCCGCGTCGAGGGCGACCAGCCCGAGCGGCTGCGCGTCAGCCAGACCGGTGACGGCATCAGCGCCATCGTCGACAGGCGCTCCTTCTTCGACTTCGCCGCAGGGCTGTCGGTGTGGATCACCGTCCCGTTCGACAGCGCCGTCGTGGTGAAGACGGGCTCCGCCGGCGTCCAGACCGTCGGGCGACTCGCGAGCGCCGCGATCAACACAGGTTCCGGCGACGTCGAGGTGGCAGACACCACCGGCGTGGCGTCGGTCAAGACAGGCTCCGGCGAGGTGCGCATCGGCAGCGCCGGACGCGTGCAGGTCAAGACGGGCTCCGGCGCCGTCAGCGTCGGCGAGTCGGTCGGTGAGGCAGGAGTCGTGACCGGCTCCGGTGCCATCGAGGTCGGGCTCGCCCACGGCAGGGCCGTGCTCAAGAGCGGGTCGGGTGACATCACTGTCGACAGCGCCGACTCCGACCTCAACCTCAACACCGCCAGCGGCAGCGTCGAGGTCGCCAGGGTGCGTCGCGGCGACATCACCGTGTCGACAGTGTCGGGCTCGGCAGGCGTCGGCGTCCCGACGGGAGTGCCGGTCTGGACCGACATCTCGACGGTGACGGGACGGCTGGAGTCCGACCTGCGGGGCGCCGGGCGTCCTGAGCCGGGCCAGGACAGCGTGAAGCTCCGGGTGAAGACCGTGAGCGGCGGCGTCAGGCTCGTCGAACTGGAGGCCCTCGACCTCCGTTAGCCCATCAGCCGAACTCTACGCGGACCGGGGTTCCACTCAGGTCCGCGTAGACCTTCGTGACGTGGGCGGTCGCCTGCCAGCGCGAGCCGTCCCTCCCCTTCACGTCGGCGCGGACGGCGAGGTCGACCGGCGCCGTGGCGTACCCGACGCGGTCGAGCGCGGGGGAGAGGTCGTCCAAAGTTCGCCGTCCCGACAGCAGGCGCCAGGTGACTGTCGACTCGTCGAGCTTGCTGCCCTTGGGAGGCACGATGCCGAAGCCGCACCCGGCCGGGTCGAACTCGACGGCTGCGAGACACCGTTTGAGCAGCGCCCGTGCCGCGGCGGCGATCTCGTCCCTGGCCGCGTCGCTGAGAGCGAGAGCGGGGCGCGGGGACACCGTGGACGTGGGGCCGTCGACGACGAAACCTGACGACGTCAGCCGGTAGCGGGGATCGTCCACGCCGAGGGTGTAGCTGCCGGGGAACAGGGTCACCGTCGAGGACGTGACGGGCCGTCCGTCCACCAGCAGCGGAAGCCCGCCGAACCGCGGCAGGCGTACCTGCGCCGCGACGCTGCCGAGGCGCCAGTCCGAGCCGTGCCGGAAGACGGCGAAGGTGCCTGTCACCCGCCTGTCGCCGATGCTGTAAGTGGCGGTCACCGCCTGCGAGGCAGGCTCGTCCGAGCCCTCGGGCACATCGATGTCGGTGAGGCGAGAGTCGCTCGCCGCCAGCACGTCGGAGGTCAGCAGGCTCCTGTCGGCAGGCACGGCCGCCGCGAGGGCGAGTGCGCCCGGAGCGTCGGCCCGTTCCAACGCCTCGAGATACTGCCTGACCGCCGTCGAGGCCGGTGGCGCACCGGCTCCCGGAGGCGGGGTGATCGGATTCCTCGTGCTGCCGTAGATCACTGAGACGGCGATGATGGCCAGTCCGACGAGTGCCGCCGCCACCGCGACGAGCACCGGGAGCCACCTGGCGCGTCCCGTCCGTCGCCGGCGGCTCGACGGGGCGGCAGCAGGCTGCAGCCCCTGCGTGCTGGTGTAGGGGAACTGGCTCTCGGCCTGGGTCGTGGGAGCCTCGGGCAGCCCCTGCGTGCTCAGGTAGGGGAACTGGCGCAGGTTCTCCGGCTCGGGTGCCGCCTCGGAGAGCGGAGGGTCGGACGGCGGCTCTGCGGCACGCCGGGGCCCGCGTGGATTGCTTGTGGAATTCGCGTCGCTCACGTCACACCCCCCAGCCGCTACGTCCTCGCGGCAACGATAGAACGTGACCGGGTGAGTCGGGGGTTCTTCGCGCGTCAGGCCCTGGCGGGCTGCAGGTCGGTGTCGTCGTCCCTCGGCCCGGACTCCCGGGCCGCCCTGGCCTCGATCGGCGTGGGGGAGGCGGCGGCCTCCAGCGCGCGACGCTCGACGCGGACGAGAGCCCGCTGCAGCCGCGGCCTGTTGTAGCGCTGGATCAGCACGAACGGCAGGTTGCCGACCAGCGCGATCAGCAGGCAGACCAGCCACAGGTCGACGGGGGTCCACAGCCGCATCGGGATGACCGACAGCACCGCGCGGACGTGATTCGACTCGCCGCGGCAGGTCTCGATGATGAACTGCCGCAGGTAGGCGGGATCGCTGCCGACGAGATGGCGTTTCGAGAAATGGTTCCTGCCGTTGACCGCCGGCAGCTTGTCCTTCCACCGCTCGATGCGCAGGTTGTCCTTGTAGAAATCGCCCTGCCGCTCCCAGTCACGGATGCGGAACCACCAGCGGTCGGGATCGAAGTACTTGACGGGGATCCAGACATCCACCTGCATCCGCCAGAGTGTGGTGAGTGCGTAGATGGTGACGTTCAGCCAGAACAAGGACCAGCTCGACTGACTCTGGAATAGCAACCCATCCACCTCCTGAATCTCCATGATAAGCAGCGTCGGAGCACCCGGCCGGGGATGTCCGGTTCGCCCGCGCGGCTGGGTAAGGTGGTTCCACACGTGAACGGGTATCGACCCTACCTGTGACCACGGTGAATGCAAGCGGGAGGACAACCCTATGACGACACTGGCCTGGGTGTGCCAGGTGGTCCTGCTCGTCTCGGGGGTCTACGGCCTGTACTACTTCTTCGTGGCGCTGCCCGTCGTGGGCGGCCTCCCGCAACCGTTGCAGCTCACCCATCGCGTCCACAGGTTCGCCATCCTGGTGTTCGCCAAGGACGAGGCGGCGGTCATCGAGCCGCTGCTCGCCAGCCTGAAACGCCAGGACTATCCCGCCGACGCCTTCGAGATCTTCGTCACCGCCGACAACTGCACCGACGACACCGCCGAGAGGGCGCTCGGTGCGGGGGCGACAGTCTGGGTCCGCCACGACGAAGAGCGCATCGGAAAGGGCTACGCCCTCACCTGGTTCTTCGACAGGTTCATGAAGGACGAGGCCGACAAGTTCGACGCCTGCATTCTCTTCGACGCCGACAATCTGGCCGACCCCGGCTTCCTGGGCGCGATGAACCGCCAGTTGAATGCAGGAAACCCGATAGCCGCCGGCTACAGGATGGGGAAGAACCCCACGAGTTCCTGGGTGGCGGGGACGAGCAGCCTGTTCTGGCTGCTACAGACCCGCCTGTTCCACCTGCCGCGTGCGCGGCGTGGGCTGCCGGTGGTCTCTGTCGGCGGCACCGGCTGGATGTTCTCGCTGGACGTGCTGGGCAAGGACGGCTGGCACACGACATCGGTCTGTGAAGACATCGAGTTCACGCTCAACGCCATCGCGGCGGGCCACCACGTCTCGTTGGCGATGGACGCCGTCTTCTACGACGAGCAACCGCTGACGTTCCTGCAGTCGCTCAAGCAGCGCTACAGGTGGTCGCTGGGCAGCGTCCAGGTGCTCGGCATCTGCGGGCCCAAGC